>NZ_LSKG01000025.1:0-13574 GCF_001557005.1 Sphingomonas sp. CCH15-F11
GGCCGGTGCGGTCTGGGCCAGCGCGTCGCCCGACAGCGGGACGCCCGCCAACATGCTGCCGGCAAGCAGCATCGCGGTCGACGCCGTATATTTGGAAACCGTCTTCGCTCTCACCATAAACCTCAAAACCGGAAAAACCGCCCGCGCTTGTCGCGCACGCCCTGCACCAACCGCTTTAGCCGATCAACCCGGCCAGGTTCCGCCACACCCCGAACGATCCCAGATCGTTGACCGTGACGAGCACCATCAACGCCAGCAGCGCCGCCAGCCCGCCGCGAAACGCCCATTCCATGACCTGCGGCTCCACCGGCCGCCGCCGTACGCCCTCCACCGCGTAGAACAGCAGATGGCCGCCATCCAGCATCGGGACTGGCAACAGGTTGATGAATCCCAGATTAATCGAAACCAGCGCAACCAGGAACAGGAAGTCCGGCAGGCCGAGCGCCAGCTGCTCGCCCGATGCGCGCGCGATGCTCAACGGCCCGCCCAGTTCCTTGACCGAACGGCGTCCGGTGATCACCTGGCCCAGCGTGTCGACCATCATCGTCACGATCGATCCGCATCGGCGCAGCGCCACTGCCGGCGCCTCGACCAGGCTGACCGGCCGGGCCACCGCGGTGCCGCGCTCCACGCCCAGCTGGCCGATGCGATAGACGTTGCCGAAGCGGTCCTGCTGCGTTTCCACGCCGATCTTCGCCGACAGGCGAAGCGGCGCGCCCGCGCGGACCACATCGATGCCGACCGTCTCAGCCGGACGGATTTTGACGAAGCGGGCGATCTCGTCGAACGTCTCGACCGGGCGACCCGCGAGCGCGACGATCCGGTCGCCCGATCGCAGCCCCGCCTGTGCCGCGGCGCTGCCCGCCACCACGCGTTCGATCACTGGCGGCGTGCGCGCCTCGCCATAGGCCAGCGCAAAACCCATCAGGATCAAGATCGCAGCGACGAAATTGATCGCCGGGCCCGCGGCAACGATGATCGCGCGCTGCCACAGCGGTTTGGCCTGAAAGGTCTGGGCACGCTCGGCGGGGGGCAGCGCCAGCCATTCCGGGTCGGGCTGGCTGGCGGGGTTCATGTCGCCGGCAAAGCGGACATAGCCGCCGAGCGGCAGCCAGCCGAAACGCCAGCGCGTGCCGCGCCGGTCGGTGAAGCCGGCGACCTCATGGCCGAAACCGATCGCGAACACCTCCGCCTTCACACCGAAGGCGCGGCCCGCCAGATAATGGCCCAGCTCGTGCACGAAGACGAGCGGCCCGATCACGAGCACGAATGCGACCGCGTACAACAGGAACCCCGGCGCTTCGGTCAATGCACGCAATCCTTCACTTGTTCCCGCGCGACCCGGCGCGCTTCCGCATCGACACCCAGCACGGCTTCGAGCGTCAGCGGGTCCTCCGGATCATAGCCCGCCAGGGTATCCTCGACGATTGCGGCAATTTCGAGGAAGCCGATCCGGCGATCGAGGAACGCGGCGACCGCGATCTCGTTGGCGGCGTTCAGGATCGCCGGCTTGGCCCCGCCGGCGATCAACGCGGCGCGGGTGAGGCGCAGCGCCGGGAAGCGGTCCGCGTCGGGTGCCTCGAAATCGAGCCGCCCCACCGCGACCAGGTCGAGCGGCGGCATCGGCGTCGCCATCCGGTCGGGCCAAGCGAGCGTGTGCGCGATCGGCACGCGCATGTCCGACGGGCCGAGCTGCGCCAGCATCGACCCGTCGACATATTCGACCATCGAATGGATGACCGACTGGCGGTGCAGCACGATCTCGATCTGTTCCTGCGCGACGGGAAACAGCCGCGCCGCCTCGATCAGTTCGAGCCCCTTGTTCATCAGCGTCGCCGAATCGACCGAGATCTTGGCCCCCATCGACCAGTTGGGGTGCGCCACCGCCTGTTCGGGCGTCACCTGCGCCATCTGGTCGCGCGTGAAATCACGGAACGGCCCGCCGCTCGCGGTCAGAATGACGCGGCGGATCCGCTCGGGCCGGGCGAAGTCGAAGCACTGGAAGATGGCGTTATGCTCCGAATCGGCAGGCAGCAGCGTCGCGCCCGACCGCGCGGCGGCGGCCAGGATGACGTCGCCCGCCGACACCAGCGGCTCCTTGTTGGCAAGGACGACGGTGCTCCCCTGCTCGATCGCGGCCATGATCGGGCTCAGACCCGCACAGCCGACGATTGCGCCCATCGTCCAGTCGACCGGCATCCGCGCGGCTTCGCACACCGCCTCGGGTCCGCCGCCGGCCGCGATGCCGGTGCCCGCCAGCGCCTCCCGCAGCGCCGGCAGGCAGCTTGCGTCCGCCACTGCCGCAAAGGCCGCGCGGGTGCGGATCGCCGCGGTCGCCAGCCGCTCGACATCGCAATTGGCGGTCAGCGCGACGACGCGGAAGCGTTCCGGCTCGCGCTCGATCAGGTCGAGCGTCGAGGTGCCGATCGAGCCGGTCGCGCCCAGGATGGTAACGGTTTTCATGACAGGAGCCCTGAAATCAATTCTGGCGTGACGACGAACAGCGCGGCGAGCGGCGCGACGGGGACCAGCCCGTCGAGCCGGTCGAGCACGCCGCCATGGCCGGGCAGCAGCGTGCCCGAATCCTTGACGCCGGCCCGCCGCTTGAGCGCGCTTTCATACAGGTCGCCGGCCTGTGCGACGACGGCGAGCAGCGGCGTCGCGGCGGCGAGGCGGACGGGCAGCCCGAAGCCGTGCATCACCGCGCCGAATGCCCCGGCGGCGATGACGCCCCCGCCCAGCCCGGCCCAGGTCTTGTTGGGGCTGATCGCCGGGGCCAGGCGCGGTCCGCCGATCGCGCGCCCGGCGAAATAGGCACCGATGTCACAGGCCCAAACCAGCGCGAGCGCCCAGAAGACCAGCAGCACGCCGTCGGTGCGGTCGCGCAGCATCAGCAGCGCCAGCGCAGGCAGCCCGGTATAGGCGACGCCGAACGCCAGCCGCGCACGCCGCGTCACGATGACGACGAAGAATGCCGCCCCCGCGATCAGCCCCAGCGCGAAGAAGCCCGGGCCCGCCGCCCACGGGCACATGATCGCCAGCGGCACCGACAGCGCGAACTGCGCGAGCCGCGTCGTCGTCGCGCTGGCACCCGTCAGCCCACCCCATTCCGCGAGCATCAGCAGGCTGGCGATGACCACCAGCAGCCAGAAGGCCCAGGTGCCGAGCAGCAACGCCGCGCCCGCCGCCGCGATCAGCAGCATGCCGACGAGCGCGCGGACGGGAAGGTCGGACCGGCGGGGCGACGGCGCTTGCGACGTCACAGACCACCGAAACGCCGCTGACGCCCCGCGAAGATATCGAGCGCCTGGGCCAGCGTCGCGCCGTCGAAATCGGGCCACAGCGTGTCGACGAACACCAGCTCGGCATAGGCCGCCTGCCACAGCAGGAAATTGGACAGGCGTTGCTCGCCCGACGTGCGGATCAACAGGTCGAGCGGCGGCAGGTCGCGCGTCGTCAGTGCCGCCTCGAACGCCGCTTCGTCGATGCTGTCGGGGTCGATCTCGCCCGCCTGCGCCCGGGTCGCCAGCGCGCGCGCGGCCGCGACGATCTCGGCCTGCGCGCCGTAATTGAGCGCGATCACCAGCGTCTGGTCCTCGAACGCGGCGGTTCGCGCGACCGCATCGTCGATCATCGCGACGATGTCGTCGGACAGCACGTGATAATCACCGATGACGCGCAGCCGCACGCCCTCGCGCACCAGTTCGTTCAGCTCGCTGCGCAGGAAATGGCGCAGCAATCCCATCAGGTCGCTGACCTCTTCGGCGGGACGCCGCCAGTTCTCCGAAGAAAACGCATAGAGCGTGAGCGCCTCGATGCCCAGTTCGCGCGCGGCGCGCACCACGCGGCGCACCGCCTCCACGCCCTGCTTGTGCCCGGCGATGCGGGGCAGCCGCCGCGCCTTCGCCCAGCGGCCATTGCCGTCCATGATGATCGCGACATGACGCGCGGGTGCGCCCGCATCGGGCGACGGCACCGCATGGGCGGGAACCGCGGTCACTTGCCCAGGATTTCCTTTTCCTTGGCGGCGGCGGCGGCGTCCAGATCGGCGATCGTCGCGTCGGTCAGCTTCTGGACCTCGGTTTCCATCCGCTTGCGCTCGTCCTCGCTGATCAAGCCCTTCTTTTCGTCGGCCTTCAGGCTGTCCATCCCGTCGCGCCGCACGTTGCGCGCGGCGATCCGGGCCTTTTCGGCATATTGGCCGGCCAGCTTGGCCAGCTCCTTGCGCCGTTCCTCGGTCAGGTCGGGGATCGGCAGGCGCAGCGTGGTGCCGTCGACGATCGGGTTGAGGCCCAGCCCCGCCGACCGGATCGCCTTGTCGACCGGGCCGACATTCGACTTGTCCCACACCTGCACCGACAACAGCCGGGGTTCGGGGGCGGAAACGGTGGCAACCTGGTTGAGCGGCATGTGCGAGCCATAGACCTCGACCGTCACCGGATCGAGCAGCGAGGTTGACGCGCGCCCGGTCCGCAATCCGCCCAGATCGTGCTTCAGCGACTCGACGGCGCCGGCCATGCGGCGTTCCAGATCGGCCTTGTCATATGCGGCCATCGGCGGCTCCTCTTCTTGTTCTTGCTCAGTTCGGATTGTTCTGGACGATCGTCGACGTGCCCTCGCCACGCAGCACGGCGGCCAGATTGCCCTCCGCGCGGATGTTGAACACGACGATCGGAATGTCGTTGTCGCGGCACAGCGCGACCGCGCTTGCGTCCATCACCTTCAGGTCGTCGGCCAGCACGCGGCTGAAGCTCAGCGTGTCGTACCGCTTGGCGGTCGGCACCTTCTTGGGATCGGCGTCATAGACGCCGTCGACGCTGGTGCCCTTGAACAGCGCATCGCACTTCATCTCGGCCGCGCGCAGCGCCGCGCCGGTATCGGTGGTGAAGAACGGGTTGCCGGTGCCGGCGGCAAAGATCACCACCCGCCCCTTCTCCAGATGGCGCTCGGCCCGCCGCCGGATATAGGGTTCGCATACCGACGCCATCGGGATCGCCGACTGGACGCGGGTGTCGACGCCCAGCTTCTCCAGCGCGTTCTGCACCGCGAGCGCGTTCATGACGGTCGCCAGCATGCCCATATAGTCGGCGCTCGCCCGGTCGAAGCCCTTGGCCGCACCGGCGAGCCCGCGAAAGATGTTGCCGCCGCCGACAACCAGGCACAGCTCGTGCCCGGCTTCGCGCGCGGCCTTCACCTCGCGCGCGACACGGTCGCAGGTGGCGGGGTCGATGCCGAACTGGCCGGAGCCCATCAGGACTTCGCCCGACAGTTTCAGGAGGATGCGCTGGAAACGGGGCTGGGTCATGGTTCCGAACTGGCTGGCCGAAGCGGCTTTGGGTCAAAAGGAAGCGGCGCGGACCTTAGAGGTGCCGCGCCGCCATGCCAAGCGAGCAATCGCCGCACATGTCGCGCGGCGATCCCGTACGGGCTCAATCCTTCTTGAGGCCCGCGGTCGCCGCCACTTCGGCCGCGAAATCGCTTTCTTCCTTCTCTATGCCCTCGCCCAGCTGGTAGCGGACATAGCCGGTCAGCGCGATCGCGGTGCCCGCATCCTTCGCGGCCTTGGCCACCACGTCGGCGACCGGGGTCTTGCCGTCCATGACGATCGGCTGGCTCAGCAGCGCGTTTTCCTTGGCGAACTTCTTGATCGCGCCGTCGACCATCTTCGCGATGATGTCGGCGGGCTTGCCGCTTTCTGCGGCCTTTTCGGTCGCGATCTGGCGCTCACGCTCGATCACGTCCTGGTCGAGGCCCGTCTCGTCGAGCGCCAGCGGGAACGCGGCCGCGATGTGCATCGCGATCTGCTTGCCCAGCGGCTCGAGCACGTCGACGCCCGCGTCGCTTTCCAGCGCGACGAGCACGCCGATCTTGCCCAGGCCCGGCGCGGCGGCATTGTGGACATAGGGGATGACCGCACCCTGGCCGACCGAGATCCGCGCCGCGCGGCGCAGCACCTGATTCTCGCCGATCGTCGCGATGTTGGCGGTCAGCACTTCGTCAACGGTCGCGCCCGATTCCATCTTCGCACCGCGCAGCGCGTCGAGGTCGTCGCCCTGGTCGAGCGCGATCGACGTGACTTCGCGGACGAAGCTCTGGAAAATCTCGTTCTTGGCGACGAAGTCGGTCTGGCTGTTGACCTCGACCGCGACACCCTTGGTGCCCGCCACCGCAATGCCGACCAGGCCCTCGGCCGCGGTGCGGCTCGACTTCTTGGCGGCGGCGGCCAGTCCCTTGGTGCGCAGCCAGTCGACTGCGGCTTCCATGTCGCCGCCCGTTTCGGCCAGCGCCTTCTTGCAATCCATCATGCCAGCGCCCGAACGCTCGCGCAGTTCCTTGACGGCAGCGGCGGTGATCTCGGCCATGTTCGTTTCCTTCGGTTCGGGCCGTCGCATGTGCGCGATCGGCTCGCAAATAGGGTTTCCAGTCACGACGATGCGCCGCCCTTCCGATGAAGCGCGGCGACCGCCTTGCCATCCAATGCCCGCCAGAACCGGGCCGGATGCGACAGGGCGGCGGTTAGGGCCGCCCCGTTACACAAAAAAGACGGCGTTACGCCTCGACCTGCGGTTCGCCTTCCACGGCGACATCAGCATCGGCCTCAACCGCAAGCGCTTCCTCCGCCGGCGGCTCGTCCATCGCGCCCAGGTCCATGCCAAAGCTCGCCTGGCGCTCCTGGCCGCCGCGGGTCGCGGCGATCGCCACGGCTTCGCAATACAGGCGGATGGCGCGGCTCGCGTCGTCATTGGCGGGCACGGGGAACGCGATACCGTCCGGCGACACGTTCGAATCGAGGATTGCGACGACCGGGATGCCCAGCGTGTTGGCTTCCTTGATCGCCAGCTCTTCCTTGTTCGCGTCGATGACGAACATGATGTCGGGAATGCCGCCCATGTCGCGAATGCCGCCCAGGCTGAGTTCCAGCTTGTCGCGCTCGCGGGTGAGCTGCAGCACTTCCTTCTTGGTCAGGCCGTGCGTGTCGCCCGACAGCTGCTCCTCGAGCGACTTCAGGCGGCGGATCGACTGGCTGATCGTCTTCCAGTTGGTGAGCATGCCGCCCAGCCAGCGGTGGTTGACGAAATGCTGGCCCGAACGGCGCGCGGCATCGGCGATCGGCTCCTGCGCCTGGCGCTTGGTGCCGACGAACAGTACCTTGCCGCCCGCGGCGACGCTGGCGCTGACGAATTCGAGCGCGCGCGCGAAGAGCGGCACCGTCTGGCTGAGGTCGAGGATGTGGACGCCGTTGCGGTCGCCAAAGATGTAAGGCTTCATCTTCGGGTTCCAGCGATGCGTCTGGTGGCCGAAATGCGCGCCCGATTCGAGCAATTGCTGCATGGTGACGACAGGTGCCGCCATAGGGATAACTCCTTCCGGTTGGTCCTCTGGGAAGCGAATATCCAGGCACGCCCGGACACCGGCTTGTGTGCTTCCCATGTGGAATGAGCGGCGCGCTTACCCGCCCGTCGCCCGAAAATCAACGTCGAAAAATCAGCGATTGACAGTTGGAACATTTATCGAACATATCCGTTCCACGGAACATAGAACGAACATCATCGATCGCGAGGCAGATATGACCGGGTTTCTGAGCACGCTTCTGTTCTTCGTCGCCGGGCTGGTGTCGCTCGGCATCATCGCCGCCACGGTGTGGCCCGCGCGTCGGCGCATCATCGCGCTGCTGCGTGAAGGCACCGCGATCGCGCCCGTCGCTACGCGGACGCCGGGCCGTGTAGTTCAGGTCCGCTTCACGCCGGCCCCGCGCCTGGCCCCGCGTCCAGCGATGCTGCCGGTGGCGGCGCTGCGCGCAGCCGCCTGACCCGGCCATAGCCGCGGATGCTGAACGGGATCGACAACAGATAGGCGAGGCAGATCACGGTCAGCGACTGCCACGGCGCGGTCAGCATCGTGGCGACGACCAGCACCGCAAGCGCGATCGCCTCGAACCGGATGTTCTGGCGCAGCCGGAGCGACGACCAGGAGAAGGTGGCGAGGCTCGACACCATCAGGAACGCGATGAAGGCGACCCACAGCGCCACCAACCACGGCGTGCGGAACGTCGCGTCGCCCGACCAGATCCACAGATAAAGCGGCAGCATCGCCAGTCCTGCGCCTGCGGGCGCGGGGACGCCGGTCAGGAAGCCGGCGGATTTGTGCGGCTGGTCCTTCAGGTCGATCGCGGCGTTGAAGCGCGCGAGCCGCAGGGCGCAGAACACCGCATAGATCAGCGCGCACATCCAGCCGAAGCGCGGCAATTCGACCATCGCCCACAGATACATGATCAAGGCGGGCGACACCCCGAACGAAATCGCGTCGGACAGGCTGTCCAGCTCGGCCCCGAACCGGCTTTCGCCGCGCATCATCCGCGCCACCCGGCCGTCGAGCCCATCGAGCACGCCGGCCACCAGGATCATCAGCACCGCGCGCTCCCACTCGCCGCCGATCGCGAAGCGGATGCCGGTCAGCCCCGAACACAGCGCGAGTGCGGTGACCGCGTTGGGGGCGAGCGTGCGCAGCGGGATGCCCCGGGCGGGGCGCGGTCGGCGCATCCGAGGCCGGGCTATTGCGCGAGGCCGCGGGCGGGCGGCAGCGCCGGGCGACCGATCACGGTTTCGCCCGCCACCGCGCGCTGGCCCAGCGCGACCTGCGGGGTGAAGCCTTCGGGCAGGAACACGTCGACCCGGCTGCCAAAGCGGATCAGGCCGATGCGCTGGCCGCCGACGACGATGTCGCCGGGCTTGACGAAGCCGACGATGCGCCGCGCGAGCAGCCCGGCGATCTGGGTGAAGCCGACACGCACGCCGTCGCGGCCTTCGACCACGATGTGCTGGCGCTCATTCTCCTCGCTCGCCTTGTCGAGATCGGCGTTGAGGAACTTGCCGGAAATGTAGACGACCTCGCGCACCGTGCCGCTGATCGGGGTGCGATTGATGTGGACGTCGAACACGCTCATGAAAATCGACACGCGCACCAGCGGCGCCTCGCCCAGCCCGCGCGGGCCGCGCAGCTCGGGCGGCAGCGCGACGCGCTCGATCATCGTCACCAGCCCGTCGGCGGGCGAGACGATCAGCCCCTCGCCCTGCGGCGTGACGCGTACCGGATCGCGGAAAAACGCCGCGACCCAAAGGGTGAAGATGATCAGGGGCCAGGTCAGCGCGGGCAGGAACAGCCACGCGACGAATGCCACCCCCAGCGACAAGGCGATGTACCGGTGCCCTTCCGGGTGCACGCCCGGCCAGCGCCACTTCACGGTCGTCGTGACGACCGGCGGCTTTTCTAGCGATCCCATGCGCCAAGCCTAGCTGTGTGTTCGCGGCAACACAATCACTGATGCCGAAACCCGGGCAAAGCGCGCCGCGCGCCCTGCCGCGTCTGCGAACTCTTGCTGTCGCGGACCGGCGAGGCGGTTGATCCCGGCCGGGCTTGCCCCTAGACGCTGGCGCAATCCCATTCACCTTCCCCAGGAAAGCAAGCATCGATGGCGAAGATCAAGGTCACCAATCCGGTTGTCGAAATCGATGGCGACGAGATGACCCGGATCATCTGGCAGTGGATTCGCGAGCGGCTGATCCTGCCCTATCTCAACATCCAGCTCGACTATTACGACCTCGGCATCGAGAAGCGCGACGAGACCGACGACCGCATCACCGTCGAAAGCGCGCGCGCCATCCAGAAATACGGCGTCGGCGTGAAGTGCGCGACGATCACCCCCGACGAGCAGCGCGTCGAGGAATTCGGCCTCAAGAAGATGTGGAAGTCGCCCAACGGCACGATCCGCAACATCCTGGGCGGCGTGGTGTTTCGCGAGCCGATCGTGATCAGCAACATTCCGCGCTTGATCCCCGGCTGGACCAAGCCGATCGTCGTCGGCCGTCACGCGTTCGGCGACCAGTATCGCGCGACCGACTTCCGCGTGCCCGGACCCGGCAAGCTGCGCATGGTGTTCGAGGGCGACGACGGCACCGTGATCGACGAGGAGGTGTTCCAGTATCCCTCCTCCGGCGTCGCGATGGCGATGTACAATCTCGACGATTCGATCCGCGATTTCGCGCGCGCGTCGATGCATTACGGGCTGGGTCGCGGCTGGCCGGTCTATCTGTCGACCAAGAACACGATCCTCAAGGCGTATGACGGCCGCTTCAAGGACATCTTCGCCGAAGTGTTCGAGACCGAGTTCGAGGCGAAGTTCAAGGAAGCCGGCATCGAATATCAGCATCGCCTGATCGACGACATGGTCGCCAGCGCGCTGAAATGGCACGGCGAATTCGTCTGGGCCTGCAAGAATTACGATGGCGACGTCCAGTCGGATCAGGTCGCGCAGGGCTTTGGTTCGCTCGGTCTGATGACCTCGGTCCTGCTCACCCCCGATGGCAAGACCGTCGAGGCGGAGGCCGCGCACGGCACCGTCACCCGCCATTATCGCCAGCATCAGCAGGGCAAGGCGACGTCGACCAACCCGATCGCGTCGATCTTCGCGTGGACCGGCGGCCTCAAATATCGCGGCAAGTTCGACGGCACGCCCGAAGTCACGCGCTTTGCCGAAACGCTCGAGCGCGTCTGCATCGAAACCGTGGAAAAGGGCGCGATGACCAAGGATCTCGCGATCCTGATCGGTCCCGATCAGCCCTGGATGACCACCGAACAGTTCTTCGAGGCGGTGCGCGTCAACCTCGAACAGGAAATGGGCAGCATCATCGGGTGAGGTCCGCCGGGTGGCCGCGCGCCATCCGGATCGAACGGCGCGATGTCGCGGCAGCCTGTCGTCGGGCGCGCGCGTCCGTCCTTGCGTGATCAGGCGGCCCTGCGCGGGCGCTGCGGTTGCCGTGCGCGCATTCGACCGCCATCATAGCGGCACGAACCAACCGAAAGTCGCTGATGTTCAACCTGCAGAACCCGGCACTCAGCGACGCGCTCGTCATTCTCGGCGCGGCGGGGCTGATCATCCCGGCCTTTGCGCGCTTCCGGATCAGCCCGGTGATCGGGTTCATCCTGGTCGGGATGCTTGCGGGTCCCGGCGGGCTCGGCACGCTCGTCGACCGTTATCCGTGGCTGTATCATATCACCATCACCGACGGCGAGGCGATCGAGCCCTATGCCGAATTCGGCATCATCCTGCTGCTGTTCTCGATCGGGCTCGAACTGTCGTTCAAGCGGCTGTGGGCGATGCGCACGCAGGTGTTCGGGCTGGGCGCCGCCGAACTGCTCGGCTCGGGCGTGCTGCTTGCGATCGCGCTCAACCTGATGGGCCAGGCATGGGCGGGGGCGTTCGGGCTGGGGATCGCGCTCGCCCTGTCGTCGACCGCGCTGGTGCTGCCGATCGCCGGGACGGAGCGCCCCGCGGGTCGCGCCGCCTTTGCCATGCTGCTGTTCGAGGATCTGGCGCTCGTTCCGATCATCTTCATGCTGGCGGCGACCGGACCGATGGCCAGCGCGGCGGGCTGGCTGGGCCTCGCCAATGTGTTCGGGGTCGGCGCGCTGACCGTCGCCGGGCTGTTCATCGGCGGCCGGCTGCTGCTGCCGCGCCTGTTCGCCCAGGCCGCGCGGACCAAGAGCCCCGAACTGTTCCTCGCCGCCAGCCTGCTCGTCGTCATCGTCGCCAGCCTCGCGACCGGGGCGACCGGCCTGTCGCCGATCGTCGGCGCGCTGCTCGCCGGGCTGCTGATCGCGGAAACGCCCTATCACAGCGAGGTCGAGGTGATCACCGCGCCCTTCAAGGGCCTGGCGCTCGGCGTCTTCCTGATCACGATCGGGATGCAGCTCGACCTGCGATTGATCCTGGCCGACTGGATGGCGCTGCTCGCAGCGATCGTCGGCGTCATGCTGGTCAAGACGCTGGTCACCGCGACCTTGCTGCGCCTGTCCGGGGCGCGGCGCGCGACGGCGGCGGAAACCGGGCTGATGATGGCCAGCCCGTCGGAAACGACGCTGATCGTGCTCGGCGTGGCGAGCGCGGCGGGGCTGATCCTGCCGTCGACCGCCGCCTTCTGGACGACGGTAACCGCGATCGGGCTGACGATCACCCCGTTGCTCGCCGCTGCCGGCCGTGTGGTCGCGCGCGCGATCGAGAACCGCTCGGGCGAACTCCCGCCCGAGGCCGACGTGGGCATGGCGGGGCCGGGCAGCGTCATCATCGGCTTCGGTCGTGTCGGCCGCACCGTGGCCGACATGCTGCGCGTCCATGGCAAGACCTTCGTCGCGGTCGATGCCGACATTGATACGGTCAACGACGCCCGCCGCGCGGGCTATCCGATGATTTTCGGCGACGTGTCGCGGCCCGAGCTGGTCGATCGCCTCAATCTCGGCCGTGCCGATGCGCTCATCCTGACGATGGACGATCCGGTGCTGACCGCGCGGCTGGCGCGGCGCGTGCGCGGCTGGGTCCCCCATCTGCCGATCATCGCGCGCGCACGTGATGCCGCGCATGCCGCCGAGCTCTATCGCGCGGGCGTCACCGATGCGGTGCCGGAAACGCTGGAAAGCTCGCTCCAGCTGTCCGAAACCGTGCTGACCGACCTGGGCGTCGCGGTCGGCCCGGTCATCGCCAGCATCCACGAAAAGCGCGACCAGATGCGACAGGCAATCAAGGAAGCGTCCGAACTGCAACGCGAACCGCGCCTGCGCCGCACCCGGCTGGGCGAGATGCCCGATGCCGGCGCGAAACCCGAAGCGCCGGGCTAGCGGCGGCGGATCGTGACGCGCAGGCCGCCGTCGCCGCGCAATTCGCGCACGCTTTGCGGCGGCAGGTCGACCTGCCCCCCGATGGTCACCGTCTGCCTTACGGCGGGGCAGCTCGTTCCCGGACGTGTCCAGGTGACATCCAGCTGAACCCGGTCCCTGGACTCGCCGAACACAAGGTTGCGCACCATCACGCGCAGCGATTTCTGAGTCTGTGCATCCCGCCCGGCGGCCTCGCCCCCACACGCACGGTCGGCCTCGCGAAGCTCGGACGAATAGCTTGAGGGCGTCCGTCCCGTGACAAAGAGCGTGCCCGACCATAGCGGCACGTCGCCGCCGCGCACCTCGATCTCGACCTCATAGGGCGCGACCTCGCGCGCGTCGGTCGAGACCGACCGGACTATGACCGGCGGCGGCGAGGATTGCGCCAGCACTGGGGCAGCAACCAGCACGGAAGTCGCAATCAGGGTGACCATCATGGTGTCGGCTCCTTTGGAACCCCGGGCCTATCCGCGCAGTGTCAACGTCTCGTGAATCGTTCAGGCCGCCGCCTTCACCTCGCCCAGCGCGGCGCGGATCGCGTCGATGGCATCGGCCGCGCGCGCGCCGTCGGGGCCGCCGCCCTGCGCCATGTCGGGACGGCCGCCGCCGCCCTGCCCGCCCAGCACCGCCACGGCTCCGCGCACCAGTTCGACCGCGCTCACCCGCGCGACCAGGTCGTCGGTCACCCCGACCGCGATCGATGCGCGACCGTCGTTCAGCGTGATCATCGCGATCACCGCCGAACCCAGCCGCTGCTTGGCCTCGTCGATCGCGCCGCGCAGCGCCTTGGGGTCGAGCCCGTCGACCACCTGGCCCAGGAACGGCGTGCCGGCGATGTCCTCGGCACCGGCGGGCGCGGCAGCCGC
>NZ_LSKG01000026.1:0-8555 GCF_001557005.1 Sphingomonas sp. CCH15-F11
GGCCTGCGCCGGGGCGACGGCGCTGCATCGTCGCCCCGGCGCAGGCCGGGGCCGCTGGCCAATTGAGGCGCACCCATGACCCTCCTCCGCTACCTCCTCGCCGTCCTGCTCTGGCTCGTCATCCTCGCGTTGCTTGCCATCGCGATCGTGCCGTCCTTCCTCGACCGGCGTTATTATGACGGATCCGCAAGCGGGCATTATGATGGCGAACGCTTCTTCAATCCCGATGGCGAGGACACCGCATCCACGCCGACGCGGCGCAGCCGGGGGGCGTTTCTGTTCGCCCAGGCGACCGGCAATGACGGGCGGCCGCCCTGGCCCGCGCGCGTCGCGGTCACGCTGGCCAAGCCGCCGCGCCGGGTGGCGGGCGATCGGATGCTGGTCACCTGGGTCGGGCACGCGACCGTGCTGGTCCAGACCGCAGGGCTCAACATCCTGACCGACCCGATCTGGTCGGACACCGCCGGGCCGTTCGGCTTCGGCCCGCGCCGGGTGGCGGAGCCCGGCATCCGCTTCGACGACTTGCCGCCGATCGACCTGGTCGTCGTGAGCCACAATCACTACGACCATATGGACCTCGCCACGCTGAAACGGCTGTGGGCGCGCGACAAGCCGCTGATCGTCACCAGCCTGGGCAATGACAGCGTGATCGGCCAGGCCGGCGTGCCCGCGACCGCGCTCGATTGGGGTATGCACGCTGTCGTAACGGACCCGAACGCCGACTGGCTGCGCTGCGACCCTGTCGCGCCCTGTCCTGACGATGTTCGCGCGACTGTTCACGTCACCCGCAACCATCACTGGTCGAGCCGCTGGTTCACCGATCGCAACCGCGCGCTGTGGTCGAGCTTCGTGATCGAGCTGCCGAGCGGCGGCAATCTGTTCTTTGCCGGCGACACCGGGGCGGGGGACTATGCCTGGGCCGACGAGGCGCGGCGCTATGGCCCGGTGCGGCTCGCGCTGCTGCCGATCGGCGCGTTCCGCTTCCAGCCGGGACAGATGTCGACCGGCAGCCATGTCGGTCCGGTCGAGGCGGTCGAGCTGTTCCGCCGGCTGGGTGCGACGCGCGGCATCGCGATCCACTGGGGCACGTTCCGCCTGTCCTATGAAGCGCGCGACACCCCGCCGCGTCTGCTAAAGGCCGCAATGGCTTGTGCAAGGGTGCCAGGCCGCTTCGACGCGATCGCCATCGGCCGCACGGTCGAGGTGCCGGTGGCCACCGACGCAACCCCCGCGCCGCCGCGTCCGCGGGGCGAAATCGATGGCTGCCTCGACACGCCGGCGGTGCGTGCGCTCAAATGATCCGCCGCCGGCTCGAACATGCCAGCCTGGACCGGATCGGCCTCGCCTGCCTGGCCGGTGGTCTTGCGACCGGCACCCTCGCCACCGCGCTCCATGCACTGGGCGGCGGCCATGACGTCGCGGCGCTGCTGCTCGTCTGGGGACTGGTAAGCGTCGTTGCGACACCGGTCGTCGCGTTGCTGGGCGGGCTGTTGTGGGTGATGGTACGGCGCATCGGGCTGACCGGCCCGACCGCGGCCATCGTCGCCGGAGTGGTGGCCAGCCTGATGCTGGGCGTGCTGCTCAATGCCGATGCCGACATGCTCGGCGCGGCGAGCGCGCGCTATCGCTGGATCAGCGCGCTGGCGACCGGAATTGCCGCCGCGCCGCCCGGCATTGCCGTTGCGCTGCTGATGTGGCGCGTCGCCTATCGCCGGCTCGGCTGAGCCACCCCTGCCTCAGAGCTTGATAACACCTGATATCTCCGAACCGCTCATCCTGAGTGGCCGCTGAGCTTGTCGAAGCCTGTCCTGAGCGCCTGCCTTGGCAGGCGGCGTCGAAGGGTTCAGTCCCTACTCAGGATGAGCGGGTCAAATCAATCAGTTGTCATCAACCCATAGTTGTCAAGCCAGGCCAGGCCAGGCCTCAGCCCGGCATCGGGGCGTTGAACGCGGCGATCTTGTTGCCTTCCGGGTCGCGGAAATAGGCGCCGTAGAAGCCCATCTCTTCCGGCGCGCGCAGTCCCGGCGGTCCGTCGCAGGTCCCGCCGAGCTCCAGCGCCTTGGCGTGAAGCGCATCGACCTTGTCGCGGCTGTCCATGATCAGCGCGACCATGTTGCCGTTGCCGGCGCGTGCTGCATTGCCGTCATAGGGTTTGGTGATCGCGATGCCCGGCATCTTCCAGTCGGTGCCGTACATGGTGAAGCCGTTTTCCTCCATCTGCATCAGCCGCTTGGCCCCGATCACGCCCAGCAGCCCATCGTAGAAGGCGCGTGCGCGATCCAGATCGTTCACGCCCAACGTCACATAGCCGATCATGTCCCTCTCCCTACGTCCGATATGTCCGTTCCGGCGACCTCAGCCCTTGCACGCGCCGATCCGCTTGCCGCTGACCTTGGCCCTCATCTTCATCACGCTGTCGCCCATGCGCGTTTCCATCGCATTGTCGAGCGCGAAGGCGGTGTCGGAAAAGGTGCCGTTGACCGACATCCGCATGTCGCCGCCGCCGTCCTTGCCCCGACATGCCAGAGTGCCGTCGATCCGGCCGCCGCCCATGCGAAAGCGTTCATAGCGGCACTGGCCGTTGGAGCCGGTGAAGACACCCGATTCCGGGTTCTCGGCCTCCTCGGGCGTGACGCAGTTGGTGACGGTGGTCTTGGCCTCGCGCATCACCTTCATCACGTCGCTATGCGGACCGCCCTTGGGCATTCCCGGGATGTCGATATCGACCACTTCGACTGTGGTTTCCCACTCGCCCGGATTGAGCCGCATTGCGCCCGATGCCTTGGCCTGCTTGGCGACTTCGCCGGGTGCTGCATTGGTCAGATCGACCTCGCCGGTCTCCGCCGCCTGCTCGACGGTGCTGTTACCGCCGCTGCCGCCGCCACAGGCCGCCAGCATCAGGATCATCGGCGCGATCAGGATCCGCGCGGCGGTCATTGCCCGGCACCCGCGCCCGCGCCGCCCGGCTTCATCAGTTCCAGCACCGCCGCGGTCATCGCGATCGTGCCGGTGACGATCGCGGGTTCGGGTGCGACCTTGAACAGCGGTGAATGGTGTGACGGGACGGCGGGGCCGCCCTTGGCCGCGGCGTCGAACGCCGCCTGCGGCGTGCCGCCGACCGCGAAATAATAGCCCTTCACCCCCGTGTCGGGCTGGACGAAATAGGTGAAGTCCTCCGCACCCATGCCCTTCTGCTCGAACGGGACGAAGGCGTCGTCGCCCAGCGCGGCCTTCATCACGCCGTTCAGCCGCTGGGCGAGGTCGCGGTCGTTGATCGTGGTCGGCGTGCCTTCGATCACGTTGACCACCGGCATCTTGTCTTCGGGCATGCCGTTCAATTCGCCGACCCCGCGCGCGACGCGCTTGATGCCGTCGATCAGCCGCTTGCGCTCCGCCTCGTCATTGGCGCGCACCGTGACCTGCAGGCGCGCTTCGTCGGAAATGATGTTGTGCTTCAGCCCTGAATGGAACGAGCCGACGGTGATGACGCCGGGCTTCAGCGGCTGCTGTTCGCGGCTGATCAGCCCCTGGAGCGCGATGACGAGTTGCGACGCCATATAGACCGGGTCCTTGCCCGCATGGGGGCTTGCGCCATGCGCGCCGATGCCCGGCACGATGATGTCGACCGAATCGGACGAGGCATATTGGATGCCCTCCGACGCCGAAACCTTGCCGCTCGCCAGGTCGGCGGCGACGTGGAAGGCGAGCGCATAGTCGGGCTTGGCGAAGCGGGTATAGAGCCCGTCGGCCACCATCGCCTTTGCGCCGCCGACGCGTTCCTCCGCAGGCTGGACGA
Organism: Sphingomonas sp. CCH15-F11; assembly: GCF_001557005.1. NCBI lineage: Bacteria > Pseudomonadati > Pseudomonadota > Alphaproteobacteria > Sphingomonadales > Sphingomonadaceae > Sphingomonas > Sphingomonas sp. CCH15-F11. The sequence goes on from NZ_LSKG01000026.1 coordinate 3,797, forward strand.
CGAACATAACCGTACCGGCCCAGCGGTCCTTCATCGCCGCCAGCCGCCGCGCGGTGCCGATCATCGACGTGATGTGGGTGTCATGGCCGCAGGCGTGCATCACCGGCGTCTCGACCCCGTCGACACCGACCTGGCGCACGGTCGATGCATAGCCGAGCCCCGACTTCTCCTCGACCGGCAGGCCGTCCATGTCGGCGCGTACCAGCACCACCGGACCCGCCCCGTTTTTCATCACGCCGACCACGCCGGTGCCGCCGACCCCTTCGGTGACGACGACGCCGGGCACCTTGCGCAGCTCGGCCGCCATGCGCGCCGCGGTCTTGGTTTCCTTGAACGACAATTCGGGGTTGCGGTGGAACCACTCGAACGTCTGCGCCAGGTCGCGCGCGTAATCGGCGCGGACGGCCGGGGCGTAATCGGGCTCGGCATAAGCGGGCATCGCGATGGCGCTGCCGATCAGCAGCGCGGACACGAAGGTGGCGGACGAACGGCGCATCGATCTCTCCCCGGAAGTTTTGCCCAGCCTATCGCAACCGCATGCCAAGTCGAGTCCGGAGCCTGAGTCACAGAACACAATCGCGTGAGATTTATCCGTCACCCCGGACTTGATCCGGGGTCCCGCTGCCTGTTCCGTCGCAAGATACAGCGGGACCCCGGGTCAAGCCCGGGGTGACGCGGATAGATGGTTGGTGCCCGGACCCAAATGCCAGTTTGCGGTCGGCCTGTTCGGCTTCCGGTTGCCGCGGACCCGGTTCGTTCTCATATTGCGGCGCATGGCCATTCAGATTCGCACCAGCCTCGCCGAGCCCGATACCGGGCAGAGCTTCGTGCCGCACCGGCCCCAGCGCCCGGACAAGGTCGAGGGTGGGAAGCGATTCAAGCTGGTGAGCGAATACACCCCGTCCGGCGACCAGCCAGGCGCGATCGCCGAGCTGGTCGAGCAAGCGCGCGCGGGCGAGAAGGACCAGGTGCTGCTGGGCGTCACCGGATCGGGCAAGACCTTCACCATGGCCAAGGTGATCGAGGAGCTCCAGCGCCCGGCGCTGATCCTGGCGCCCAACAAGATCCTGGCCGCCCAGCTTTATGGCGAGTTCAAGAGCTTCTTCCCCGAAAATGCGGTCGAATATTTCGTCAGCTATTATGATTATTACCAGCCCGAAGCCTATGTGCCGCGCTCCGACACCTATATCGAGAAGGAGTCGAGCGTGAACGAAGCGATCGACCGGATGCGCCATTCGGCGACCCGGTCGTTGCTGGAGCGCGACGACGTGCTGATCGTCGCGTCGGTCTCGTGCCTCTACGGCATCGGCTCGGTCGAGACGTATTCGGCGATGATCTTCGACCTGAAAAAAGGCCAGGTGGTCGATCAGCGCGAGATCATCCGCAAGCTGGTCGCGCTTCAGTACAAGCGCAACGAGGCCGCATTCGCGCGCGGCAATTTCCGGGTGCGCGGCGATAGCCTCGAACTCTTCCCGTCGCACTATGAGGACACCGCCTGGCGGATCAGCTTTTTCGGCGACGAGATCGAGGAGATTGTCGAGTTCGATCCGCTGACCGGATCGAAGGTCGCCAGCCTCAACTATGTCCGCGTCTACGCCAATTCGCATTATGTGACGCCCGGGCCGACGCTCAAGCAGGCGACCGAGGCGATCCGCTTCGAGCTCGCCGAGCGGCTGAAGGAGCTGCAGATCGAAGGCAAGCTGCTGGAAGCGCAGCGGCTGGAGCAACGCACCCATTTCGACCTGGAGATGATCGCGGCGACCGGTAGCTGTGCGGGGATCGAGAATTACTCGCGCTTCCTGACCGGGCGGCTGCCCGGCGAGCCGCCGCCGACGCTGTTCGAATATCTGCCCGAGAACGCGCTGCTGTTCGTCGACGAAAGCCATGTGACCGTGCCGCAGATCGGCGGCATGGCGCGGGGCGACCACCGGCGCAAGATCACGCTCGCCGAATATGGCTTCCGCCTGCCGTCGTGCATCGACAACCGGCCGCTGCGCTTCAACGAATGGGACGCGATGCGCCCGCAGACGGTGTCGGTATCGGCAACCCCGGGCAGCTGGGAAATGGAGCAGACCGGCGGCGTCTTCGTCGAACAGGTCATCCGCCCGACCGGCCTGATCGACCCGCCGGTCGAGATCCGCCCGGTCGAGGAACAGGTGCAGGACCTGATCGTCGAGGCACGCAAGACCGCCGAGCTTGGCTATCGCACCCTCGTCACCACCCTGACCAAGCGGATGGCTGAGGACCTGACCGAATATATGCACGAAGCGGGGCTGAAGGTCCGCTACATGCATTCCGACGTCGAGACGCTGGAGCGCATCGAGTTGATCCGCGACCTTCGGATGGGCGTCTATGACGTGCTGATCGGCATCAACCTGCTGCGCGAGGGGCTCGACATTCCCGAATGCGGGCTGGTCGCGATCCTGGACGCGGACAAGGAGGGGTTCCTGCGTTCGGAAACCTCGCTCGTCCAGACGATCGGCCGTGCCGCGCGCAACGTCGAGGGGCGCGTCATCCTCTATGCCGATCGCATCACGGGCAGCATGGAGCGCGCGATGCGCGAGACCGACCGCCGGCGCGAAAAGCAGATCGCCTACAACACCGCGCACGGCATCACGCCGACGACGATCAAGCGCAACATCGGCGACATCATCGCGCACGTCGCCAGCAAGGACCAGGTGACCGTCGAGATCGACGCCGACAAGCCGCACATGGTCGGCCACAATCTGCGCAGCTATATCGAGGATCTCGAAAAGAAGATGCGCAAGGCCGCCGCCGACCTCGAGTTCGAGGAAGCGGGCCGCCTGCGCGACGAAATCCGTTCGCTCGAGGCCCAGGAACTCGGCCTCCCCGATGACCAGCGCAAGGCCCCGATCATGGGCCGCTCGAACGAAGGCAAGCCGGGCACCCGCAAGGACCGCTTCGGCAAGACGCAGCGGAAATTTTCAAAAAGTTTTCGCGCAGGGTCGAATAGCTAAATAATTGAAAAGTAATATTTGTCGCATGATGGGAAGTTAGAATACGATCCGAATAATTGATTTATTTTTCGTGACTTAGGGAAAATGGTTTTGTCGCACCGTGCGACATAAGCTCTTGTTTAAATTCAATTGTTGGGCGCTAATGAGATGGCTTGTCCCGTATTGATTAGGTCGAGCCATGATCCACTCCTTCGTCGATCCTGAAGCCGAACGCATCTGGCGCGGCGAGCGGAGCCGGAAGCTGCCGCCTGACATTCAGGATCGCGCCCTCGACAAGCTGAAGCTGCTCAACCGGGCGCGCACACTGGACGACCTGCGCAACCCGCCCTCCAACCGACTCCATGCGCTCAAGCGCGAGCGCGTTGGCCAGCTCAGTATTTCAATTAACGACCAATGGCGTATATGCTTTGTCTGGAAGGACGGACATGCAGAGCGCGTCGAAATCACCGACTACCACTAATCCGGACTGGCTGCACAACAGCCATGCTGGCGAATTGCTGTGGTCGGAATTCATGGAGCCGCTGGGCATGGATGCGGCTTCGCTGGGCCAAGCGATCGGCGTCGATAGCGCGCGCGTTCAGGCGGTGATCGCAGGCACTGTGCCTATGGATGGCGAACTCGACCTGCGCCTCGCTCGCTATTTCCGCATGTCCGAGGGCTTTTTCCTTGGTCTCCAGACGGATTACGAACTGCTCGAAGCCAAGCGTGCGCTGAATGGCGAACTCGATCGCATCGTGCCCCGGGCGGCCTGATCGCAAGCTGCTATCGAGCGGTTGAGCGGGGGCGCGGGTTCGCCCATAAGCGCGTGATGCGTATCCTCATCCCGCTTGCGTCGCTGGTCGTGCTCGGCGCGTGTGTCGCGCCTTCCAAGCCGCCGCCGGCGCCCGTCGCTGCTCCGCCGCCCGCGGCGGTGCCTCCGGTTGCGCCCAACCCCTATGTCGGGGATTGGCGCGACTGGCCGATGGCGGCGGGGACATGGGCCTATGCGGCGACGTCCGGCGGATCGCAGGCGACATTTGGCAGCGCGCCCGCCGCCGCGCTGGCGGTACGATGCGACCGGGCGGGGCAGCGCGTGGTGCTGACCCGCGCCGGCGTGCAGGGGACGGCGGTGACGATCCGGACGACGAGCACCGTGCGCGCGCTGACCGGCACCGCAACGGCGGCGGGGGTGGAGGTCAGCCTGGGCGCGCGCGACCCGCTGCTCGACGCAATGGGATTCAGCCGCGGGCGCTTCATCGTCGAGGCGCCGCCGGCCGCGCCGCTGGTCGTGCCGGCCTGGCCAGAATTGCTGCGGGTGACGGAGGACTGCCGACGCTGATCGCCGATCGGCAGGGCAGGCAGAATCGTCGATAATTATTTTCAATTCAAGTCTTGTTCTGCGACTCGCGGTGATTCACATTCGTCGTGCATCCAGCAGGGTGCGCAGGCTTCAACTAGCGAAAGGAGGTGATCCGATGTCTCATGGTTCAGCAATGGGGTCGGTTCAGTTCGTTCGGGAGACGCGCCGCTGAGCTGAAGCGCGGACGGAAGCCCTCCGTCCGTAATGACATGCGGGAGGTATCCTCCTCCAATCAACGCATGTCCGCTTCGGTAACGCGGCCCGCATGGTCTCCCGGGCTGGAGCTCTCCGGCCGCTGACCATGTCGGAGGTCGCCGGGGTCCTCGAGTGCGAGGCCCCGGCGGCCTCTTTCATTTCAAGGACGCGCGATTGCGCTTGTCCTTCGACACGCCGCCCTTCGACTGCCTGCCAAGGCAGGCGCTCAGGACAGGCTTCGACAAGC
>NZ_LSKG01000027.1:0-17815 GCF_001557005.1 Sphingomonas sp. CCH15-F11
GGCGGGAACGGCGAGCCGGTCAGACTGATCGTCGGGAAGAACGCTGAGCGGGCAGCGCCGATATTCGCGTTGGCGGCGCGCAGCGTATGTTCGACCGCGCGGATGTCGGGTCGGCGCGCCAGAAGGTCCGAGGGCACGCGATCGACCCGGCCGCCGACCGGCGCCGTGACCTGCGTAAAGGAAAGGTCGAGCCGTGCGGCGGCTACGGCCGCGCTACCGGCCTGCACCTGTGCGCGTGCGGCGTTCCGCTGCGCCAGCGCGTCGTCATAAGTCTTGCGCGAGATTGCGCCGGTCGCGACGAGTTGTTCCGAGCGGGTGAAATTGCTTTCGGCGAGCGTTGCGGAGGCTTGCGCCTGACGAAGCTGCGCCTGCGCCTGATCGAGCGCGACCTGGAATGGTCGCGGATCAATGCGGAACAGAAGCTGCCCCTTCCTGACGAGCACGCCTTCGGGGACATGGACGGAGACGATTGCGCCGCTGACGCGGGGCCGCAACTCGACGCTCTGGGGCGCCGATAGCGAACCGTTGAACTCGGCCGAGGGGGCAAGCTCGCGCACGACAACTTGCGCTACTGGCACTTGCGGCGCTGCCGCCGCTTGTGCGCCCTGATCGCCGCCCGATTTGCTACAAGCTGACGTAAGGCCGCCAATAGCCAAGGCTATGGAAGCCAGGAGAAGTGCGCTTTTTGTCGGCATGATATTGCCTTTCAACTGTGCCGCGCCTTGTTCATCCGTTCCGCGGCGTCTGATCGATTCCTGTTCGCTTTGCGGCTTCCAGCGTTGGCAAGGTCAAGGATTATTTTCAACAATCATTCATATGAATATAGATAAATATGAAAGGATAGGCGATAGGTCGAAGGGGCACGCCGGCATGGCGCGTCGAGCGTCGCAATGCCATCCTTGGTGCGCATCGCGACGAGATTAGGCGCGGCGCATTGAAGCTCGCGCGTGTCCTCAATGATGACGACGCGGTCGGGACCCTTGGCGACTTCGGCTAGAAGCGCCGCTTGGTCGGCGGCCATGGTGCCCGACTGCACATAGTCATCGAGCAACGTACCGGCGGCGTAGGTCCGACGTGAGCCCGAAGTGATTCATCCCTTGACCTTCCAAACGTTGGAAGAAGCATCGGTCTGCGGCAACAAACGAATCAATGCGGAAAGTCAGGAATTCCCGGATTCCTGAAGCCGTCCCTCAACCGCCGACGCCGTCATCGGCTTCTCCGAGCGCAAAAATGACGCTGCCATTTGCTCGTCATCGCCACGGCCAGCTCATGGTGGTGCTTGACTGCATCGAGTTGACATCAAACAAATGAACACATATTCATGTGCACATCTTATGGCTCCGTTTGAGATCGACATGCCCCATTCCCACAGCCACCACGATCACGATCACGCAAGACGGGAGCATGCCCATTTTCGCGATCTCGCGGGAGGACGTGCGATGCCTAGCAAGTCACCTATGTTTCGGAACCAGCCACGATGATGGCGCTCGTGCGGGTCGCGCTAACGCGACCGCTGACCTTCATCGTGATGGCCGTGCTGATCTTTGGCCTCGGCATCCTGTCCGTTCTGAGGATGCCGGTCGACATCTTCCCGCGCATCGGCGTGCCGGTGATCGCGACCGCCTGGACCTATAATGGGCTGTCGCCCGAGGACATGGCCGGACGGATCATCAATCCGTTCGAACGCGTGCTGACCACGACCGTCAACGACATCGACCGGATCGAGAGCCAGTCGATGAACGGCGTTGGCGTCGTGCGGATTTACTTCCAGCCAGGCGCGGACATTCGCACCGCGACCGCGCAGGTCACGTCGATCTCGCAGTTCATTTTGCGTCAGCTTCCGCCGGGCATCTCTCCGCCGTTCATCGTCAACTATGACGCCTCGACCGTGCCGATCGTCCAGCTCGCCCTCTCCGGCGAAGGGCTGAGCGAACAGCAGCTCTACGATCTCGGCGTCAATCAAATCCGCCCGCAGCTCATCACCGTGCCGGGCGTCGCCATGCCCTTCCCATCCGGCGGCAAGCAGCGTCAGATACAGATCGACATCGACCCTGAGGCGCTGCGCGCTCGCGGCCTGTCCGCCGGCGACGTCGCGGCGGCGATTGCCGCGCAAACCCAAATCATCCCGGCGGGCTTCGCCAAGGTCGGCGGCCTGCAATACACCGTCAGGCTCAACAATGCGCCGGGCTCGGTCGAGCAGTTGAACAATCTGCCAGTTCGCGTGGTCGACGGCGCGACGATCACCATGCGCGACATCGCCCAAGTCCGCGACGGCGCGCCGCCGCAAATGAACATCGTCCAAGTCGAAGGCCAGCGGTCAGTCCTGATGACCGTGCTCAAGAGCGGTGCGGCCTCAACCATCGATATCGTCAATACGGTTCGCGAGCGTATCCCACAGATCACCGAGGGCCTCCCGGAAACGCTGCGCGTCCAGCTTATCGGCGACCAGTCGGTGCTGGTGAAGGCGGCCGTCTCCACCGTGGCCTATGAGGGTGTGTTGGCCGCCGTGCTGACCTCGCTGATGATCCTGCTGTTTCTGGGATCGTGGCGATCGACGATCATCATCGTGACCACGATACCCTTGGCGATCCTCGCCGCGTTGTTGGCGCTGAGCGCGACCGGCCAGACGATCAACATCATGACGCTGAGCGGCTTGGCTCTGGCCATCGGCATATTGGTCGACGACGCGATGGTCACGATCGAGAACATCAACTGGCACCTTGAGAAAGGGAAGCCGGTTCTACGCTCGATCATGGACGGCGCGGCGCAGATCGTGACGCCCGCCTTCGTGATCGTGACGTGCATCTGCATCGTCTTCGTGCCGATGTTCTTCCTGCCGGGCGTCGCAGGCTATCTGTTCGTGCCGCTGGCACTGGCGGTGATCTTCTCGATGATCGCCTCGTTCATCCTGTCGCGCACGCTCATCCCGACGATGGCGATGTATCTGCTACGCCCGCATCGGGAGGGCGAAGAGGCCGAGCGCGCCCGCTCGCGCAATCCACTCGTCCGGTTCCAGCATCGCTTTTCGACCGGGTTCGACAGGCAGAAGGACCGCTTCGGGCGGGTGCTTTCCCGCGTGATGTCCGCACGGCGCATCTTCATCCCGGCGTTCCTCGGCGCGATGGTGGCGTCGCTGCTGCTCATTCCCACACTTGGCCGCGACTTCTTTCCCACTGTGGATGCTGGGCAAATCACCCTGCATGTGCGCGCGCCGGCAGGCACGCGCATCGAGGACAGCACGGCGCTGATCTCGCGGGTGCAGACGCGGGTGCGCGAATTGATCCCCGCCGAGCAGGTTGAATCGGTCGTCGCCAATGTCGGAATGTCCTCCGCGCTGCTCAACGTCATCTACAACAATACGGGGACGGTGGGACTGAACGAGGGCGATATCCTCATCTCGCTCGGGCGGAACCGAACCGCGACGGACACGCATGTCGCCACTTTGCGGCGCGAGCTGCCCGTGAGCTTTCCGGGCGTTGATTTCTCCTTCCTGCCTGCCGACATCACCAGCCAAATCCTGAACTTCGGCTCGCCAGCGCCGATCGATATCCAGGTGCGCGGCCGGAATCTCGCGGCGAACGAAGCTTATGCGCAAGCGATCCTCAAACGCGTTCGGACCGTGCCCGGCCTCGCCGACGCCCGACTCCAGCAATCCTCGCGCGCGCCGCAGCTCAACATCGACATCGATCGCTCGCGGATCGCGCAATACGGGCTCAACCAGCGTGACGTAACCACCAGCGTCGCGACCGCCCTAGCCGGCACGCAGCAGTCTGCGCCGGTTTACTGGCTCAATCCCGAAAACGGGGTGTCCTATCCTGTCGTGGCGCAAGTCCCCGAACTGGAGGTCGACACGATCGCTGCGCTGGAAGCGCTGCCGGTTTCGGCGACGGGCGCCGGGGAGGCCCAGACGCTGGGCGGTCTTGGCGCCGTGACTCGCAATACGACCATCAACGTAGCGAGCCGAGCAGACATCCAGCCGGTCATCAACATCTATGCCACGCCGCAGGCTCGCGACCTGGGCGCCGTGGCCGGCGACATTCATCGCATCATTGCCGAGATGGATGCCGAGCGCCCGGCCGGCGTAACCGTCACGCTGGCGGGACAATATGAGACGATGAACCACGCCTTCTCCGGTCTCGCTTTCGGGCTGATCGGCGCGATTATCCTCATCTACCTCGTGATCGTCGTGACCTTCCAGAGCTGGATCGACCCGCTGGTCATCATCGGCGCGCTGCCGGCCGCCTTCGCCGGCATCGTCTGGATGCTGTTCGTGACCGGCACGACCATCTCCGTGCCCGCGCTCACCGGCGCGATCATGTGCATGGGCGTCGCCACCGCCAACTCCATCCTGGTGGTCAGCTTCGCACGCGAACGCCTAGCCGAGACCGGCGACGCCACCCGCGCCGCGATCGAGGCGGCGGTGGTCCGTTTCCGCCCCGTGCTGATGACCGCGCTCGCGATCATCATCGGCATGACCCCCATCGCGCTCGGTATCGGCGAGGGCGCCGAGCAGAACGCTCCGCTCGGCCGCGCGGTGATCGGCGGCTTGATCTTCGCAACCGTGGCGACACTGCTGCTCGTGCCGGCGCTGTTCAGCATCGCCCATCGCAAGGGCGCGCCTTCCTCACCCGCAAGGGAGCTTGAACTCCAGCATGTCTGATCCAACCCCAAAGAAGCGCGCCGGCCTTTATCTCGGCGCGGCCGGTCTCGTGATTGCCGCACTGGTCGGAGGCGGCCTCGTTTCGCGCGGCATGGCCGAAAGCGAACAGGCAGCCATCGCGGCCGAGAACGCGCTGCCCACCGTCAGCCTGGTTCAGCCCCGCGTGTCCGAGGGAGGCGAGATCGTGCTGCCGGGCAGTCTCGATCCCTATAATCGCGCCGCGATCAACGCGCGGGTGAGCGGCTATGTGCGCGAATGGCGCGCGGACATCGGGGACCGGGTGCGGCGCGGGCAAACGCTCGCCATCCTCGATGCGCCCGAGATCGACCAGCAGCTCGCGCAGGCCCAGGCGGCCTATCAGACCGCGGCCGCTGATCGCGGGCTGGCCGAAACCACGGCGGCGCGCTGGAACAATCTGCTCGAAAAGGACGCCGTGTCCCGGCAGGAAGCCGATGAGCGGCAGGGGCAGTTTGCCGCTGCCGATGCGCGCGCACGGGCCGCTCAGGCGGACGTCGGCCGGCTGAGGGCGCTGACCGGATTTACGCGGCTGACGGCGCCGTTCGATGGCGTCGTCACCAGCCGCTCGGCCCAGCTCGGCGCCTTGGTCCAGACGGGCGCGCCGGGGGTGGAACCCTTGTTCACCGTTGCCGACGTCAGCCGCCTGCGCCTCTATGTGCGCGTACCGCAAGCTTTTTCGGGAAGGCTGGTGCGCGGCACGCAAGCGATGTTCACCGTGCCTGACAGACCGGGCGAGGTGTTCGAGGCCACACTGTCCCGTCTCTCCGAGGCGGTGGACCGCCAATCCGGCGCAATGCTGGTGGAATTTCTGGTCGATAACGGCGCTCGACGCCTGAGACCCGGCAGCTACGCGGAGGTGCGGGTGTCCGTGCCTGGCGGCGCCGAAACGGTCCAGGTGCCGGCGAGCGCCCTGATCCTCGGTTCCGACGGCGCGCGGGTCGCCGTGGTCGATGGCCAGGGTCAGGTCGCGCTTCGGGAGGTTGCGGTGGGTCGCGACCAGGGCGCGACCATCGAGATTATCTCGGGGCTACGTCCAACCGACCGCATCGTTCAGACCCCTCCCGACGCGCTGGCCACCGGCGACAAGGTCCGGGTAGTTCCCGCACGGCAACCGGCGGCTCCGAATGCGCAGCGCTAGGATAGCATTCGTCGCCGCGATCGGCCTCGGCGGCTGCGCCACCCTGCCGCCGATGCAAACGCCGGCAATCGAGACCCCGGCAAGCTTCCGCCATGTGGAAGGATGGACGACGGCCGCGCCCGGCGATCATCTAGACCGTGGCGAGTGGTGGCGCGGATTCGCGGACCCGGTGCTCGACGAGCTGATGGCGCGGCTGGACGAGCGGACCCCGACGCTCGCGGCCGCGCTTGCCCGTTACGACCGGGCGTTGGCGGCGGCACGGCTCGACCGCTCCAACCAGTTGCCGAATGTCGATCTGACCGGCGGGGCTTCGCGCGAGCGGCTTTCAGCCGGACGATCGATCGGAGCTGGCGAGCCCGTAATCGCGAACCAGATCCTCTTCGGTGTTGGTCTCGATTATGAGTTGGACCTTTGGGGCCGGGTCCGCAACAGCGTGCGCGCCGCTACGGCGGATGCCGAAGCGCAGGAGGCCGCCTTGCGCTCGGCGCGGCTCAGCCTTCAGGCTTCGGTCGCCGATCTCTATGTCCAACTTCGCGCCGTCGATGCCGAGCAGGTCCTGCTGACCAGGACCGTGGCCGCCTATGCGCGCGCCGATGATTTGATCCGCACCCGCCACGAAGGCGGCATTGCCTCTGGCGTGGACCGTAGCCGATCGACGGCCCAGCTCGCCGATGCCCGCGCCCGTCTGGAGGCGCTACGGGCGCAGCGCGCGGGGATCGAGAACCGGATCGCGGCGCTGGTTGGCGAGAGCGCCTCTGTTTTCGCCATCGATCCCGCGCAACGAAGCCTTGCGCTGCCTGACCTGCCGCCGTCCCTGCCCTCCGAACTTCTTCAGCGCCGTCCCGACATCGCCGAGGCGCAGCGCCGCCTGGTCGCCGCCAATGCGCGGATCGGCGTCGCGCGGGCCGCCTTCTATCCGCGCATCAGCCTCGGGCTCGGCGCGGGGTATCAGGCGGTCGAGGCGCCGATCGTCAGCGCGGATACTGGTTTCTGGGCGCTCGGGCCGATCACCACGATCTTCAATCTGTTCGACGGTGGCGGACGGCGAGCGCGGCTGGCCATCAGCCGGACGGACTATGAAGAACTCGCCGCGGGCTACCGCCAGACCGTGCTGGATGCGTTCCGGGAGGTGGAGGATGCCCTGTCTCGCATGGATGCCTTGACGGGTCAGGATCGCGAGCAGCGCATAGCCGCCCAAGCGGCGGCGCGGGCTGAGAGCCTGGCGCTTGATCGCTATCGCGACGGCGCGGCCGACTATCTGGAGGTGACGACGGCCCAAACCGCCGCGCTCGCCGCGCAACGCGCCAGCATCACGGTCGAATATGATCGCGCCCGAACGGCAATCGCCTTGATCCGGGCGCTGGGAGGCGCGACCCCGGACGACACATGACGGAGAAGCGCCGCCCTTCACGACGAGACCTACTGCAAATCGGCGGGGTGGTCGCCATAGGTTATGGCGTCAGCGTTTTTCTGAAGGCGACCGCACCACTCGGGATCAACGCGTCCGCTTGTTGTCGGACTTGTTGACCACGGCTTAGCGGGAGCGGCGCCGCATCGTGGAGCGGTGTCGAATATCTGATTCGTTTACGGTCGGTGCCGAAGGCGGCCCGTTGCCGCCGGCACGGATGCTGGCGCGGCGCCGGGTTCCTCCAGATCGGCAAGGATCGGGCAGTCAGGCCGATCATCGCCCGCGCAGCAATCCACCAGCGTTCCGAGCGTCGCGGCCATCTGGTTCAGATTTTCGATCCGCTCCTGAAGCTGGGCGATATGGGCCTGCGCGATCCGCTTCACATCGGCGCTCTGGCGGGCCTTGTCCCGCCAGAGGCTCAGAAGATCGTTGATCTCCGCGACCGAGAAACCGAGATCACGCGCCCGCCGGATGAACCGCAGCATATGAACATCCGATGGCGAGTAATCGCGATAGCCGGAGTCCTTGCGATCGGCTTTCGGAATGAGGCCGGTCTGCTCGTAATAGCGGATCATCTTGGCGGAGACGCCCGACGCCTTGGAGGCTTGTCCGATGTTCATGCCGTTCCTCCTGTCTCGCGTGGCTGAAAACCGCGCAGGCGCAACGAATTACCCAAGACGAAGATGCTCGACATCGCCATAGCACCCGCCGCGAACACCGGCGAGAACAGGATGCCCAGGCTCGGATAGAGCACGCCTGCCGCGACCGGGATCAGCGCCGTGTTGTAGGCGAACGCCCAGAACAGGTTCTGGCGGATATTGCCAATCGTCGCGCGCGACAGGGCGATGGCCGTCGCCACACCGTTCAGATGGCCCGACATCAGCACGACATCGGCCGCCTCGATCGCGATATCCGTGCCGGTGCCGACCGCTAGGCCGATATCGGCAGCCGCCAGCGCGGGCGCATCGTTGATGCCATCCCCGACGAAGGCGACGCGGCCATGCTCGGCCTTGAGCCGGGCTATCGCCTCCACCTTCCCTTCGGGCAGGACTTCGGCGACCACTTCGTCGATACCGAGCTGGCGGGCGATAGCCTCGGCCGTCATGCGGTTGTCGCCGGTCAGCATCGCAACCTTGAGGCCGAGCGCGTGCAGCGCCGCGATGGCTGCCGGCGTGGTCGCCTTGATCGGATCGGCCACCGCGATGATCGCGGCAAGCCGCCCGCCAATGGCGGCATAGAGCGGCGACTTGCCTTCCTGCCCCAACCGCTGTGCTGTCTCCGCAAAGGCGGCCACGTCCAGCCCAAGCTCGCGCATGTAGCGATCGGCACCGATCTGGACCAGCTCGCCACCCGCCACCGCCTTGACACCGAAGCCGGTGATAGAGTCGAAGTCGGTAATCGCGGGCAGCGCAATACCTTCCGCCTTGGCCGCGTCGACGATTGCGCGGGCGATCGGATGCTCCGACTTGTCCTCGACAGCGGCGACCAGACCCAGCACCGCCGCCCGGTCGAAGCCGTCCGTCACTTGCAGGTCGGTGAGCGCGGGACGACCTTCGGTCAGCGTGCCGGTCTTGTCGACCGCGACAACCCTGGCGTCCTTCAGCAGTTGCAGCGCCTCGCCCTTGCGGAACAAGATACCCAGTTCCGCTCCGCGCCCGGTGCCGACCATGATGGCGGTCGGCGTCGCCAGCCCCATAGCGCAGGGGCAGGCGATGATGAGCACGGCGACCGCATTCACCAGTGCAAAGGTCAGTGCGGGCGACGGGCCGAACCACAGCCAGGCTGCGAAAGTCAGCGCCGCCACACCGAACACGGCGGGGACGAACCACATCGTCACCTTGTCGACCAGCGCCTGAATCGGCAGCTTCGATCCCTGCGCCTGCTCGACCATGCGGATGATCTGCGCCAGCATCGTCGCGCCGCCAACGGCGGTGGCGCGGAACGCCAGCGCGCCCTGCTGATTGACGGTGCCGCCGACCAGCGTGGCGCCCTCAGCCTTGGCGACCGGGATGGGTTCGCCGGTGATCATCGACTCGTCGACATAGCTCTCGCCCTCGGTCACTTCGCCATCGACGGGGATGCGCTCGCCGGGACGCACTTCGATAATGTCGCCGGTGATGACCTCGCTAATGGAAACCTCGAACACCGCGCTGTCGCGGCGCACGCGGGCGGTCTTGGCCTGCAATCCCACCAGCCGCTTGATCGCTTCGGAGGTGCGGCCCTTTGCACGGGCTTCGAGGTAACGGCCCAACAGGATCAGCGCAACGATGACCGCCGCCGCTTCATAATAGACGTTGACCGTCCCGGCGGGCAGCAGACCGGGCGCGAAAGTCGCGACCAGCGAATAGCCGTAGGCGGCCAGCGTGCCGACGGCAACCAGCGAGTTCATGTCCGGCGCCAGCCGCGCCAGCGCGGGCAGGCCCGCCTTGTAGAAACGGATGCCGGGGAAGGCGAGCACCAGCGTCGTCAGGACGAACTGGAGATACCAGCTTGCCTGCATGCCGATCGTGCGGTCGATCAAGCCATGGACGCCGGGAATGACGTGGCTGCCCATTTCGAGCAGGAACACCGGCAGCGCCAGTACGGTCGCAAGGGTGAGATCGCGCTTCAGCGCCCGGCGCTCGGCGTCCTTCCGCTCGGCCGCTTCCTCGTCGCCAGAAACGCTGGCCTCAATTGGGCGCGCTGTATAGCCCGCGCCCGCGATCGCTGCGATGAGCGCCTCAACATCGGCCGCGCCGCGCACGCTCGCGCGTTCGGTCGCTAGGTTGACTATCGCCTCGGTGACGCCGGGGACAGCTTTGAGCGCCCGCTCCACGCGACCGACGCAGGATGCGCAGGTCATTCCCTCCACCGCCAGTTCGATGCCGGCGACAGATGGCACGCTGTAGCCGGCGGCCTCGACGGCCCGCACCAGCGCCTTTCGGTCGACGGCGGCGTTTGCTCGAATGTCGGCGTTTGCTCGAATGTCGGCGCGTTCGGTCGCCAGATTGACGCTGACGGACTGTACGCCCTCGACCTTGCTCAGCGACCGTTCGATGCGGGCCACACAGGACGCGCAGGTCATGCCCTCAATCGGCAAGCTGATCGCCGAATCGATGGATTCGTCCGAATCTCTCAGGGTTTCTGCGGCTATCATGGCTCGATACTCCACACTTCACGATTGGAATTTGTCGCAAGATGCAGGTTCCAATGATGGGAAGGTCAAGGGCAAAATATATCCTGACCTGATGAGAGCAAGCCGCCCTCGCAAGCACATGGCTCAACGGTAGGGCCGTGATCTCCTTTCCGATAGCGACCGCGAAAAACGGCCTTGACCCTCCAACGATGGGAAAGATTAGCTTGTGATCCGTTGTCAGGAACAATGGAGATTTCCCATGCAATTCCACGTCGAAAACATGAGCTGCGGTTCATGCATCAAGCACATCGCGCAAGCGATCACCGCGATCGACGCCAATGCGAAGGTCGAGGTGAGTATCGCGGACAAGAAGGTCACGGTCGATACCGTGGCTAGCGCGCAAGCTATCGAAGTCGCGCTCGCCGAGGACGGCTATCCCGCGCGCGCTATTGAAGTGGCATAGGGAGGCGTAGCCATACCACCAGGTCCGACCGGGCGGATGACGGCTGTCGTCCGTCCGGCATTTCCGGCCCTTGTTCCCGTTTCCGAAAATCGGGCACCTGCAGGACATAGAGACATGACACCATTCATTGAGCGCAGGTCGTTTTTACGAGCGGGAGCCATCGGCATAGCCGGACTCGGCATCACGGGGCTTGTTCCCGCCTGGGCCAGAACCGGCTCGACCGGGCTTGTACCGACCCTGCCCACACTCTCGGGCGAGGATATTCACCTCAGGATTGCCAATACGCCTTTCACCGTAGGCGGGCGGACCGGTCACGCCGTGACTATGAATGGTGTATTGCCCGCGCCGCTGATCCGGCTGCGCGAGGGGCAGAATGTGCGGTTGCACGTCGAGAACACGCTCGACGAGGACAGCTCGATCCACTGGCACGGGCTGCTCGTGCCATTCCAGATGGACGGCGTGCCCGGCCTCAGCTTTCCGGGGATCAAGCCGCGTTCGACCTTCGTCTATGACTTTCCGTTGCTGCAAAGCGGCACCTATTGGTATCACAGCCATAGCGGCCTTCAGGAACAACAGGGCCATTATGGTCCGATCGTGATCGATCCCGCCGAGCCCGATCCGATCGCTTATGATCGCGAGCATGTGATCGTGCTGAGCGACTGGACGTTCCTGCATCCGCACGCTCTCATCACCAAGCTCAAGGCGGAAGGCGGCTACTTCAATCGCCAGAAACAGACATTGTTCGGCATGATGAAGGGCGGCCCCGAGGAGGAAATGTCGGCATCGGACCGCGCCATGTGGGCGCAGATGCGGATGGACCCCACCGACATTTCCGACGTGACGGCCGTCACCTACACCTATCTCATCAACGGTCATGGCCCGCAGGAGAACTGGACCGGCCTGTTCCGTCCCGGCGAGCGGGTGCGGCTGCGCTTCATCAATGCCGCCACCATGACGATCTTCAATATCCGTATCCCCGGCCTGCCGATGACGGTGGTCAGCGCCGATGGCCAGAATGTCCGACCCGTAACGGTCGACGAGTTCCAGATCGGCAATGCCGAAACTTATGACGCCATCATCGAACCCGCCGAGGACAAGGCGTTCACGCTGGTGGCGGAATCGATCGATCGTTCCGGCATGGCGAGCGCCACGCTCGCATCCCGTATGGGGATGACGGCGCCGATTCCGCCGCTGCGCCCGCGTCCCACGCTCACCATGAAGGACATGGGCATGGGCGGCATGGACCACGGATCAATGGCGGGAATGGACCATAGTGCCATGGGCCATGGCGCGATGGCGGCCGGGGCAGACGCGGTGACAGCAGACCATGGCGGGATGGATCACAGCGGCATGGATCATGGCGGTTCCCATTCGATGGGCGGCATGAACATGCGTGACAAGTCTTTGGTTCCCGACAGCGTCAAGGTCGGTGTGGGCGTGGACGCCATCGCCATGGCGCCGGTCGATCGCACCGGCGATCCGGGGCTGGGCCTCGAAGATGTCGGCCATAAGGTGCTGACCTATCGCGATCTGATGTCCTTGACGCCCAATCCCGACACGCGCCCGCCGCAGCGCACGGTCGAGGTCCACCTCACCGGCAACATGGAACGGTTCATGTGGTCGTTCGATGGCGAGAAGTTCAGCGAGGGCGTGGAACCGATCCGCTTCGAGCGCAATGAACGCGCCCGCGTTACCCTCATCAACGACACGATGATGACCCATCCCATCCACCTGCACGGCCATTTCTTCGAACTGGTGAACGGTCATACCGGCAGCTATCCGCGCAAGCACACCGTCAATGTGCTGCCGGGCGGCAAGGTCAGCTTCGACCTGACCGCCGATGCGCCCGGCGACTGGGCGTTTCACTGCCATCTGCTGCTCCACATGCACGCCGGGATGTTTCGCGTCGTCACCGTCCGTCCGCTCGACGGAGACGCGGCATGATGCGGCTCGTGGGCATCGCTCTCCTCGCCGTCGCGACTCCCGCTTGAGCGCAACACGATCACCGGAGTCATGCTGGCGCCTCACAGCAGGACCCGGCCGATTCCCATGCGGGGCATCGTATGGACGGTGCCGAAGGCAATCCCCATGCGGGGCACGACATGCCGCCGGAACCCTCCGCAGCGCCCGATCCTCATGCCGGCCACGCCATGCCTTCAGCCGCGCCGATGGAAGCGCACCAGGCCCATGCAGGCCATGAACCGGGCATTCCCGACCCGCCGGTGCGCGGGCCATCGGCGGCGGCCATGGGCGGCCCCGATCACGCCGCCGATGCCATATTCGGCGCGGCGGCCATGGCTCCGGCGCGCGAAATCGTGCGCCGCGAACATGGCGATATCAAAAGCCACAATATCCTGATCGATCAGCTCGAAGCCGTGATCGGCAAGGGCAAGGACGGCTATGCCTGGGACGTGCAGGGCTGGTATGGCGGCGATATCGACAAGCTCTGGCTCAAGACCGAAGGCGAAAGCCACTTCGACGACAGCCCGGAAAGTGTCGAGGCGCAGGCGCTCTGGAGCCACGCGCTCGATCCGTGGTGGAACCTCCAGGCCGGCATACGCCACGATTTTCGGTCCGGACCGGACCGCACCTACGCTGTCATCGGCGTTCAGGGCCTTGCCCCTTACTGGTTCGAGATCGACAGTGCGCTGTTCCTGTCCGACAAGGGTGACGTCACCGCGCGAATCGAAGCGGAATATGACCAGCGCCTGACCCAGAAGCTGATCCTCCAGCCAACCGCCGAACTGAACTTCTCCGCGCAGGACGTTCCCGAGCTGGGCATCGGTTCCGGGCTGTCCACCGCCGAGTTGGGGTTGCGTCTGCGCTACCAGTTCGTGCCGGAGTTCGCGCCCTATATCGGCGTGAAATATGAACGCGCCTTTGGCGACACGGCGGATTTTCGCCGCGCCCGCGCTGAAAGCAGAGGTGGGTGGAATTTCCTGATCGGAATCCGGTCCTGGTTCTGAGGGATATGGTTATCGGACCGGCGGGCCTGATCGAGGTGCGCCGGTCCTCCTGTCTTTCTGTGAACAAATATTACTGGGCGCGATCATTCGTCGTCGTGATCCTCATCCATATGGCTGGCCATGTCGATGAGCATGGTGCTCACATGGGCATCCGCCACTTCATAGAATATCTGCTTGCCGTGTCGCTCGCTACGGACGAGGCGCGCGCCGCGCAGGAGGCGCAGATGGTGGCTGACCAGCGTTTGCGACAGATCGAGGCTTTCGGCGATGTCGCCCACCGATCGCGGCGTTTGCAGGCAATAGAGCAGAATACGCAGGCGGGAGGGATCGCCCAGCAAGCGGAAAGTTTCGGCCAGGATCGTTACGTCGTGGCTCGACAGTCCCTGAGAATGCTTAGGATTGCCATGATCGTCAGAGTTGGTGGTGTCGGACATCAGGAGCCTCTTATACGTGAATATATGACGATGTGTAGATTTATGATCCTTCTAGGGCCAGCCTTGACCACCCGCTAGCCAACCAATTGCCGGTTTTCCTCGATCATCCCCTTGCACTTGTGGAACCGGCTTGCCGGAGCAGCAGCGGAATGAGGCTCGTCGCGATTACCGGGAAAATCAGCCAATTGATCGCCATCCAACCCGAGCTGTGCAAGATCGTGCCGGCAAGAAAGGAAACAGCCGCTGTGGTCGCGAAGGCCGAGTCCGAACAGGCTGACGGGGAAGGTAACCCAGGCGGGATCGGGCGAGAGTTGCTGACCGACCAGCCCGCCGAGCGACATCACGATCGGCGGGCTGGCGCCGCCCAAGGCTTGCGCGGCAGTGAGAACAGCGATGTTCCTGCGGGCGTTTGGTTCCCGTTCATTGCCAAGAGCCACCTTCAGGCACCGGGAGGCAGTCTGACAGAGCATTTCAGATAGGCTGCACCAACGTCCGCCTATCAGTGGGAGCAAGCGTGTTTCACGCCGCCGTGGCTGTGGCTGGGATGGTCGTGCCCAGGTCCGCGTCCCTCATCCCGCTTGCTGCCGGGAGCGAGGCTGCACGTCTCGCCTTCCTCGTTCCAATCCACCGCTACAGTGGCGTGCTCGATCTCGAAATGGCTCTCCAACTCGCGTTCCACTGCACGCACCACTACGCGGGCCTCGGTGTCGTTCGCCGGTCGGACGTGCATCGTCGCCAGCGTGCGGCCCGACGTGATCGACCAGACATGGATATGGCCGACCGCAGCCACGCCCGGCACATGCTCCAGAATATGGCGCTCGATCTTCTCCGGCGCCGCGCCGTCGGGCGCGCCTTCGAGCAGGATGTGCAGCGACTTGCCCGCCAGTTTCCATGCGCTACGCAGTACCAGCAGGGAGACGACCACCGACAGGATGGGGTCGATCGGCGTCCAGCCCGTCAGGTAGATCACGATCGCCGCGCCCACGGCGCCGACCGAGCCGAGCAGGTCGCCCATGACGTGGAGCGCCGCGCCCTTGATGTTGACATGCTCGCTGTCGCCGCGCGTCAGAATCCAGAAGACGAGGATATTGACCAGCAGCCCCGCGATCGCGACCCCGAACATCGGGCCGGCAAGGATCGGCTGCGGCTCCTGAAAGCGCTGCCAGGCTTCATAGACGATCCAGCCGACGATCGCGAACAGGGTGACGGCGTTGACGAAGCCGGCGATCACCTCGAAACGCAGATAGCCGAAGGTGCGTTTGGAATCAGCCGCGCGCTGGCCGAAACGGAAGGCGGCATAGGCGAGCGCCAGCGCCGCCGCGTCGGTCATCATATGGCCGGCGTCCGCCAGCAGCGCCAGCGACCCTGAAAGCAGACCGCCCACGACCTCGACCGCCATGAAGGTGAAGATCAGGCCGAACGACAGCAGCACCTTGCGCTCATTGTCGCTGGTGATGGTCGGCGTGTGCGAATGATCGTGGTCGTGATCGTGGCCATGACCATGGTCGGCGTGCGAGTGGGCCATTATCGAGCTTTCATGACATATACATTAAACACATCAATATGTGTTCATATAATGTATGTCAATATGCCTATGTGCCGATGGATAATGACCCGGCCGACCTCTTGTTCTTTAGACAGTTTTGGGGATGAAAGCCGCATCGGTCTAGGAGCGGCCTGCATCCCATACCATCGTGTGCAATTGTCAGGCGGCCAGCCGTTGTGACGTTTCAGCTTGTGCTGTTGAGTCTTGATGGGGCGTCAGAAACCGAACCAACGCAGCCTTACGCGAGCCCCGATCAAGCGCATAATGTGTATGTGTCAGCTCAGCACCATTGAGCAGCGCATGGATGTAGCCGGACACCGTATCGGCCGCCATGACGAGGGCTGCATCGAGCGTATGCACATAACGGCTGGTGATAGAGCCGGTGGCATGGCCGAGAAGCGCCGCGATGGTGATCTCGGTGAAACCAAGGTCGTTCGCCAGGCTGGCGAAGCTGTGGCGCAGTACATGAGCGGTGATGTCCGCCAGCTCCGTCCCGGCGAAGATCTTTTCCCAATGCCGAGGGAAGCTGCCGAACGGCTTGGCCAGGTTCCGCTCGCCGGGAAACACATAGGGGCTGTCGCCGCTCATGTCCCGCTCGTCGAAATACTCCAGCACCGGCAAGCCCATCGGCCGCACGGACTGACCTTCCTTCGTATCCTCGAACCGGAAGCAACTCCCCACGGTGTCGAGTTCCGTTTTGCGCAGCTTGATGACCTCACTGCGCCGGCAACCCGACATGGCGATCTGACGGATCATCTCCACGGTGCGCGTGTAGCGTTCATCCTCGGCGGCATTGGCAAGGATGCGCCCGAGGGCGCGATACTCGTCCTCGTTCAGACGGCGCTGGCGCACGGCGTCCTTGGGCTTGCGGATGCCATGCGCCGGATTGACCTCGATGATGCCCAGGTCATCCCGTGCATAGGTGAAGATGCCACCCAGGAGACCGACGGTGCGGCTAGCGACGCCGATGCCGCCCCGTACGATCGACTTACCGCGCAGTTTCTCCGTCTTCTCGATCCCGCGCGTCTTGCCCGCCATGATGTCCTTCATCATGGTCGTCACGTCGGCCTTGGTGACGTGGGTGACGCGCTTCTTGCCCAGGAGTGGGATGATGTGGCGGTTGATCCGGCCGAGGTCGGTGATCTTGGTGCTGGCCTTCTTCGGCCGCCCGCCCTTGCCGAGGATGCGGCCGGCTTCGAGTTCCGCGATATACAGCTCGCAAAGCTCCTTTACCGAGATCGCCTTGCGCGCGCTGTTCCGGTTTTCGAGGGGATCGTTCCCCTTGGAGACTTCGGCCAGGGCTTGAATGGCCAGCGTGCGCGCTTGCTCGGCGGTGATCTGTCCGTGCCGGCCCAGCTTCATCCGCCGCCGCACATTGTTGGCGTTTCGATAATCGACGAAGTAGGTCCGGGTGCCGGAGGGCAGGACGAAGACGCCAAAGCCCTTCAGCTCGCCGCACCAAACGGTGTATTGACGGTCGCGTGGTTCGGACTTGTCCACGACGGTTTTCGTAAGTTTCGACATAAGTACCTCGCTAGTGCGGGCTCAAAAACTCACCAAAATCTCACCACCGTATCGAAAACTGTGGGTGTCGTTGGCGTAGCACAGAGAACCCTTACGATCAATAAAATGCTGTATAAACAGCGTGTTATCGTACTCTAGCGTTGGATTGGTAAGCCTGTCGTAGCGTTGTGGTTCTAGCTCCGAAGGCAGAGGCCACAGGTTCGAATCCTGTCGGGTGCGCCAGTTTTTAGCGAGCTTGGCAGCAGCCGGACGGAAAATCTGCGCAAGAACGCTGTCGGTTGTAACGTGCTTGAACGAATTCGCACGGCGACGATTCGTCGGGCGCAGCCAGGCGGCGTGTTGCTTCTCGATGGCGTCGGGGTTCCAGATGCCCAGCGCGTCGTGCAGCGTTGCAGCCACACCCCGGGCAACGGCCTCGTTCGTCTGACAGCGCCTGACTAAAAGTTCATCACCCGAGCCTCTGGTAGAGCGCATCGGGGACTGACTGATAGCAGACGGGGCGGAGGAAGCGGTCGATGGCGAGGGTGCCGACGGAGGTGGAGC
>NZ_LSKG01000028.1:0-11756 GCF_001557005.1 Sphingomonas sp. CCH15-F11
GGCGATCATGTAATCCTCGATCAGCTTGTGCGCGTCGAGGCGCTCGCGCGGCGCGTGAGAAGCTCGTCGCGCTCAAGGACTATCTCAAGACCTTCGACATCGAATTCGCACTCGGCCAGGTGATCCGTCCCGCGACGTTCAACCACATTCTCGGCAAGGTCGCGGAGGCGGATCATCGCGCACAGGTGATGGAGCAGGTGCTGCGCACCCAGACCCAGGCCTATTACGGCCCCGCCAATCATGGCCATTTCGGGTTGGCGCTGGGAAGCTATGCGCATTTCACTTCGCCGATCCGCCGCTATGCCGACCTGGTCGTGCATCGCGCGCTCGTCGCCGCCCATGATCTCGGGCCGGGCGGGCTGGTGCCCGAGGATGCGGAAATGGTGCGCATCGGCGAGGTCATCAGCGGGCTGGAACGCCGCGCGATGGAGGCCGAGCGCGAGACGATCGACCGCTACGTCGCGGCCTATCTGTCCGAGCATGTCGGGTCGGTGATGGAGGCGCGGATCACCGGGGTACAGAGCTTCGGCTTCTTCGCGACGATCGAGGGGGTGGGCGGCGACGGGCTGGTCCCGGCGCGCGACCTGGGCCGCGAATATTTCCGCTATGACGAAACCCGCCAGCAGCTGGTCGGTGACGAAACCGGCGCTGCTTTCGCGCTCGGCCAGCGCCTTTCGCTCCGCCTGGTCGAGGCAAATCCGGTGTCGGGTGCGCTCCGTTTCGAACTGCCCGACGGCAAGGGATCGGGATCGGATGCCGGCCGGCCCGGGCGCGGCCCGCGTGGTCCGCGCGAGCTGAAACGCCGCGGCCGGCCTGCGAACATCCGGCATCAGGGCCGCAAGCGGTAGCGCAGGATGAAACCGGACGGTCTTGACCGGCTCATCCTGAGAGGCTGCTGAGCTTGTCGATACCGGTCCGTTCGCTAAGCTTACTCCTTGCTCGGAGCGCGTGTTCTGCTCGCTGCGATTCAGGAATATTCCCGTCACCCCGGGCCCTTCGACAAGCTCAGGAGAGCCTTGACCCGGGGTCTCGCTGTTTCTTGCGCCGGATCAGGCAGCGGGACCCTGGCTCAAGGCCGGGGTGACGATGGAGAGATGGCGAGCTTTTGTAAAAGCCTTCATTCCCGGCCAGCGTCTAAAGAATGCGCGGATCGATGGGATGTCACCCGACTTTGCGCCGCACCGTTTCAGTCCGGCTGAGCCAGACCGCAAACGCGGTCAGCGCGACGATTCGCGGCGATAGAAGCTGGGCGAGATGCCGAATTCGCGCCGGAACAGCCGCGACAGCGTCTGTGGCGTCTCGTAGCCGACTGCCGTCGCAATCTCGATGACCGGCAGGTCGGTTTCCACCAGCATCTCGCAGGCTTTTTCCAGCCTCCGCCGGATCTGGTAGCGGTGCGGCGGATCGCCCACCGACTGCTTGAACGCACGCGCGAAATGAAAGGGCGACAGGCCGGCGATCGCCGCGAGTTCGTTGAGCGCGATCGTCTCGTTCAGCCGCTCATGGATATATTCGGTGGTGCGCCGGATCTGCCAGCCGGCCAGCCCGCCCTTGCGCACGATGGTGCGCGGCATGGGCTCGCCGCGCTCGTTGGCGATGCGCGCCAGCGCCAGCACGAGCACGGTGATCAGTGCATCCCAGGCGAGCCGCGAAGGCGGCTGTTCGCGGTCGAGCAGCTCGATCGCATATTCGCCGAGCTGGGCGATCAGCGGATGGGCAAAGCCGATCATGCTGTCAAAGCTCGGCACATGCTCCATGCCGTCGCGCAGGCAGATTTCGGCGATCAGCGAGCGTTCGAGCTGGATATGCAGGTTGTCGTCGGTCGCCTGGTCGCGCAGCGCCCACCATGACGGGTTGCTGGCCGGAATGATGGCAAACGCGCCGGGGCCGCGCGCGCCGCGCAACGCTTCATCGGCCACCGCGGCGTCGAGGCTGATGCTCGTGCGCCAGATCAGTAGCGCCACCATCTCATTGGCGCGTGCCTCCAGATCCTGGCTTGCCTGCTGTGCGCTGCCGTCGTCGAGCAGCACGCTGACCCCGTTGTGATGCCGGACGATCTTGGTGTTGAGCGGTTCGACGTGGCGCGCACGATCGAAAGCGGTCATGCCGATGTCGAACACGGCGGATGCGGCAGAGTTGCGCATCCTCATGCGCACCCGGCGGCGAGCGTGTCGGCGCAATCATGTCCGTCCGTCTGCATTGACCGCATCCTGCTTTCGCGATCCGACTGTCGGATCGAAACGCGAACCCATCGCCACATCCGATTTTCGGCGATGACTGTCCAAATTTTTGGACATATTCGATGTCAATTATCATTGTCGCTCGTTACGGGTCTGGCTGCAAGTGAAATCACCGGCCCGGCTGCACGGTTCTTGCGCCAGATTGGGGCTTTCGCCTCGGAGCGTGGTGGTCAGCGCGTGCGGGTGGGCCCTGCCGACGGCCGCGCGCGGCAAGTTGTCGATTTACACGAGCCGCGTTTCGATCCTACCTATCGGGGCCGTGTGGCAGCGCGCGACCGTCGCGATCCTGCCAGGCAACGGTGTTTGAAGGGGGAGGCGAAAAGCGGTGAAACGCAACATCATGCTGCTGGCGGGGGCGACCATGCTCGCCGCGTGCGCCGCGCAGGGCGGGGAAGCGAAGTCGGCATCGGCCGCGCCCAAATCGTCGAAGCCCGCACCCGGAAAAGGCAAGGGGTTCGACCACAATCCGTTTCCGTCGACCTATCGCGTCTATCCCGGCGTGCCGACCCTGATCACTAACGTGACCATCCTGGACGGCGAGGGCGCGCGGATCGACAATGGCGCGGTCCTGTTCCGCGACGGCAAGGTGGTCGCGCTGGGCCAGCAGATCGCCGCGCCGGAGGGCGCAACGGTCATCGACGGCCGGGGCAAATGGGTAACGCCGGGCATCATCGATGTGCACAGCCATCTGGGCGACTATCCGACCCCGGCGGTGCAGGCGCATTCCGACGGCAACGAGGCGACCGGTCCGGTGACGGCGGAGGTCTGGGCCGAACACAGCGTCTGGCCGCAGGACCCGGGTTTCTCCCGCGCGCTCGCCAATGGCGGGGTGACGACGCTCCAGATCCTGCCCGGATCGGCCAATCTGTTCGGCGGGCGCTCGGTCACGCTCAAGAACGTCTATGCCCGCACGATGCAGGGGATGAAGTTTCCCGGCGCGCCCTATGGCCTGAAAATGGCGTGCGGCGAGAACCCGAAGCGCGTCTATGGCGCCAAGGGCCGCATTCCCTCCACCCGCATGGGCAATGTCGCGGTCGACCGCCAGACCTGGGCCAAGGCGCAGGAATATGACCGCAAATGGGATAAATATGAGGAGGAGGGCGGCGACGCGCCCGGCCGCGACATCCAGATGGATACGCTGCGCGGGGTGCTCGACGGCGAAATCCTCGTCCACAACCACTGCTACCGCGCCGACGAGATGGCCATCGTCATGGATATGGCGAAGGAGTTCGGCTACAAGGTCCGCGCGTTCCACCACGCGGTCGAAAGCTACAAGATCGCCGACCTGCTGAAGGAAAACGACGCCTGCTCGGCGGTCTGGGCCGACTGGTGGGGCTTCAAGATGGAGTCCTACGACGCGATTGGCGAGAATCTGGCGATCCTCGACAAGGAGGGCGCGTGCGCGATGATCCATTCGGACGACGCGAACGGCATTCAGCGTCTGAACCAGGAAATCGCCAAGGTGGTGAAGTCCGCCGAACGCGCCGGCATCCCGATCAGCAAGGAGCGCGCCTGGACCTGGGTCGGCATCAACGCCGCCCGCGCGCTGGGCGTCGAGCAGATGACCGGCAGCCTGAAGCCCGGCAAGATGGCGGACATCGTGCTGTGGAACGGCGATCCGTTCAGCGTCTACACGCGCCCTGAACGGGTGTGGATCGACGGTGCGCTGATGTTCGACGCGAACAATCCGAAGATGCGGCCGGTTTCCGATTTCGAGCTGGGCCAGCCGGGCGAGGGGGATGTGAAGTGACGATGCGAACCACCCTCATGCGCTTGGCCGGCAGTGCGCTGGCCTTTGCTGCGTTCCCCGCGGCCGCACAGACGGTCGCGATCACCAACGCCAAACTGGTCGTCGGCGACGGCTCCGCCCCGATCGAAGGCGGCACCGTCGTGATCCGCGACGGCCGGGTCGTCGCGGCGGGTGCCGGTGTCGCCGCGCCGGCGGGGATGCGGGTCATCGACGCAGGTGGCCGGTGGGTATCGCCGGGCATCGTCGCGGGCTTTTCGCGGGTCGGGCTGGTCGATGTCGACGGCGTGCGCGAAACCGACGACAGCGCCGCCGCCGATTCAGTGTTCAACGCCAGTCTGGACATCGCCCCGGCGGTCAACTGGCGCGGGCAGGCGATCACGCTCAACCGCAGCGAAGGCATTACCCGCGCGGTGATCGTGCCCGACACCGGGGCGTCGATCTTTGGCGGACAGGGCGCGATGATCGATCTGGGCAACGACACCAGCCCGATCACGCGCGCCAGGCTGTTCCAGTTCATGGAATATGGCGTGGCGGGCGCGCGTACCGCGGGCGGCAGCCGCCCGGCGGCGATCGCGATGTTCCGGAACGCGTTGTTCGAGGCGCGCGACTATGCGCGCAATCCCGCGAGCTTCAACGATCGCGGCAAGGACGCGCTGCTGACCCGCGCCGACGCCGCCGCGCTCGTGCCGGTGGTGAACGGCCAGCAGAAGCTGCTGATCAAGGTCGATCGCGCGCTCGACATTCAGGTCGTGCTCGGCCTGAAGCGCGAGATGCCCGCGCTCGACATCGTGCTGGTCGGTGCGGTCGAAGGCTGGATGGTCGCGCGCGAGATCGCGGCTGCCGGCGTGCCGGTGATCGCCAACGCGCTCGCCGATCTGCCCGCCGATTTCGACCAGCTGGGCGCGACCCAGTCCAATGTCGGGCGGATGGTCGCGGCAGGGGTCACGGTCGCCATCGGCAATGTCGACGACAATGAAGCGCGCCAGGCACGGCATGTGAAGCAGTTCGCCGGCAACCTCGTCGCGCTGACCCGCGTCCCCGGTGCGACCGGGCTCGACTGGGGCCAGGCGTTCGCGACGATCAGTTCGAAGCCTGCGGAGATTATGGGCATGGGCGGCGAATTGGGCTCGCTGCGCCCGGGGCGGCGCGGCGATGTCGTGATCTGGGACGCCGATCCGCTGGAAATCGGCGCGACGCCGACCGCGGTCTTCATTGACGGGGTCGAACAGCCGCTGGGCAACCGCCAGTTGCGCCTGCGCGACCGCTATCTCGATCCCAAGGAAGGCGCGCTGCCCAAGGCGTACCAGCACTGAGCGGCTGGTTCAGAACGCGCCACGGTTCGTTCCTGTCACCCCGGCCTAGTGCCGGGGTGACGATGGAAATCGCGCGGACGGTCGAAACTCACGCCGTGGCAGGCCCAGGTGCTGCCAGCAATTCGTCGAGGATTTCGTTCAGCGCAACTTGCCACGGGCGGGGCGCGATGCCGTAGTCCCGCGTGATCCGCGCGGTCGACAACAGCGAATTGGCGGGCCGTCGCGCGGGCGTGGGATACTCCGCGCTGGAAATCGGCAGAACCTGTGCCGACGGTCCGCCGCGCGGGGCCGATTCTTTCAGCACCGCTTCGGCGACTCCATGCCATGTGGTCGGCCCCTGATTGGCGAAATGAAAGATGCCGGCCGGTGCGCCGTCATCCTGCGCCATCCGGATGGCGACAGCGGCGAGCGCGGCGGCGAGGTCGGCGGCCGCGGTCAGCGAACCGTGCTGGTCCGCGACGACGCGAAGCACGTCGCGGTCGGCGGCGAGCCGCAACATGGTCTTGACGAAATTGCGGCCGTGCGCGCTGACCACCCAGGCGGTGCGCACGATCGCATGGCGCGGTTGCGCCGTCCCGATCGCCAGCTCGCCCGCCAGCTTCGATGCGCCATAAACGCCGAGCGGCGC
This sequence comes from Sphingomonas sp. CCH15-F11, assembly GCF_001557005.1. Classification (NCBI taxonomy): domain Bacteria; kingdom Pseudomonadati; phylum Pseudomonadota; class Alphaproteobacteria; order Sphingomonadales; family Sphingomonadaceae; genus Sphingomonas; species Sphingomonas sp. CCH15-F11. The sequence continues at coordinate 5,932 of NZ_LSKG01000028.1, forward strand.
GACCGGATCGTCGACCTCCCATGCGCCGGCGCGATCGCCGGGAAAGACATAATCGGTCGAGACGTGAACGATCGGAATGCCCCCGGCCTCAGTTGCGGCGGCGGCGAGCGCCGCAGGGGCCATCGCGTTCACCTGCCACGCGGCGACGACATCGCTTTCGGCCTGATCGACCGCGGTATAGGCCCCCGCGTTGATGATTGCCGCCCACGGGCGCGCCCGCACCGCGGCAGCGATCGATCGCGGATCGGCCAGGTCGAGTTCGCCGCGCGGCGGGGCGACGATCCGCCACCCCGGCGGCATGGCCAAGCGTTGCAGTTCGGTGCCGACCTGCCCCGACCCGCCCGTCACCAGAATCTCGCGCGTGGCCGTCGATGCGCCGTCCATAGTCGCCCTTTCCCGTTCCGGCGGCGGCTTGGCATTCGCGGCGCGCCAGATCAACCGGCGATGTCGGCGGGGCCAGCGCGGCCGCATTGCCCTGCGCCACCCGACTGCGTAGAGGCGATGGCGACTGCGCGCGGCCCGGGCTTATCGGGCGCGATCGAACGGGAAGGATGAAGGTGCGCAAGGGGATCATACTCGCCGGGGGTTCGGGCACGCGCCTCTATCCCCTGACCCGCGGCGTCTCGAAGCAGCTGATGCCGGTCTACGACAAGCCGATGATCTATTATCCGCTGTCGACGCTGATGCTGGCGGGAATCCGCGAGGTGCTGGTCATCACCACGCCCCAGGATCAGGCGGCGTTCCGCGCCGTGCTGGGCGATGGCGCGGATCTGGGCATGGCGATCGACTATGCGGTGCAGCCCGAACCCGCGGGGCTGGCCCAGGCCTATCATATCGGCGCCGATTTCGTCGGCGACGCACCCTCCGCGCTCGTGCTGGGCGACAACATCTTTTACGGCCATGGCTTCAGCGAACTGCTGGCGCGGGCGCAGGCACGTACCGACGGGGCGACCGTGTTCGGCTATTATGTCAGCGACGCACGCGCCTATGGCGTCGTGTCCTTCGACGCCGATGGCCGAGCCGAGACGATCGAGGAAAAACCCGCGGTTCCCAAGTCGAACTATGCGGTCACTGGCCTTTATTTCTACGACGGCGACGCGGTCGCGCTGGCCCGTGACCTGAAGCCCTCGCCGCGCGGCGAGCTGGAGATCACCGACCTCAACCGGCTGTATCTCGATGCGGGCAAGCTGGCGGTCGAGATCATGGGGCGCGGCTATGCGTGGCTCGACACGGGGACGCATGCATCGTTGATCGACGCCGCGCTCTATGTGCGGATCACCGAAGAGCGCCAGGGCCTGAAAATCTGCTGTCCGGAGGAGATCGCCTGGCGCCAGGGCTTCATCGACGATGCCCAGCTCGAGCGGGTCGCCGCGCCGCTGCGCAAGAGCGGCTATGGCGAATATCTGATGGGCCTGTTGCAGGGCAAGGCCGCGCGCGCATGAAGCGGATCGACACCGAGATCGAGGGGTTGGTGATCCTCGAGCCGAAGGTGTTCGGCGACGATCGCGGCTTCTTTATGGAAAGCTGGAACGCGCGCAGCTTTGCTGAACTCGGTCTCGATCTCGACTTCGTGCAGGACAATCACAGCCGATCGGCGCGCGGCGTGCTGCGCGGCCTGCACTTTCAGAACCCCAATCCGCAGGGCAAGCTGGTTCGTGTCGTCAACGGTTGCGTGTGGGACGTGGCGGTCGATCTGCGGCGCAGCTCGCCCACCTATGGCCGCTGGGTCGGCGTCGAGCTGTCGGCGGCGAACAAGCGCATGTTCTGGGTCCCGCCGGGCTTTGCGCACGGCTTTCTCAGCCTCGCCGACGACACCGATTTCCTCTACAAATGCACCGGCTATTACGATGCCGCGCACGAGCATTCGCTCGCCTGGGACGATCCGGACATCGCGATCGACTGGCCGCTCGGCGATATCGCGCCGCAGATTTCGGCCAAGGACCGCGCCGGGCAGCGCTTTGCCGACATCGCCGCATTCGACTGAGGTCGCGCTTGCGCACCGCCGTCGAAGCGCATTGTTTCCCGGCGTCGCCGTCCGTAAAGCAGCGGTTTCGATTGCAGGACGGCAGTAAAGGATCCGAACAATGGCCAATCTGATCGTGACGGGGGGCGCCGGTTTCATCGGGGCGAACTTCGTCCACCACTGGCGGCGGGTGTCGCCGGCGGACACGATCGTGGTGCTCGATGCGCTGACTTATGCCGGCAATCCCGCGAACATCGCCGGGCTCGACGGGGTCGAGCTGGTCCGTGGCGACATCTGCGACACCGAACTGGTCGGTCGCCTGATCGCCGATCATGCCATCGACACGATCGTGCATTTTGCCGCCGAAAGCCATGTCGACCGCTCGATCACTGGCCCTGATGCGTTCGTCACCACCAATGTCGTGGGGACGCATAGCCTGCTCAAGGCGGCCAAGGCGGCGTGGCTCGACACCGGCACCGGGCGACCGCACCGCTTCCATCACGTCTCCACCGACGAGGTCTATGGCTCGCTCGGGCCCGATGACGCGGCGTTCAGCGAAACGACGCCCTATGCGCCCAACTCGCCCTATTCGGCGTCGAAGGCGGGCAGCGACCATCTGGTCCGCGCCTATCACCACACCTACGGGCTGGAGACGACGACCAGCAATTGTTCGAACAATTACGGCCCGTTCCAGTTTCCCGAAAAGCTCATTCCGCTGTTCACGCTCAATGCGCTCGCCGGCCGCGCGCTGCCGATCTATGGCGACGGGATGAACGTGCGCGACTGGCTGCACGTGGAGGATCATTGTCGCGGGATCGAGCTGATCCTGAAGCACGGCCGGATCGGCGAGACCTACAATGTCGGTGGCGGCCAGGAACTGCCCAATCTGACGGTGGTCGAGGAAATCTGTCGTGGCATCGACGCGGCGTTCGCGGCGGATCCGTCGCTCGCGCGGCGCTTTCCCGGCGCCCCCGCCGCCCAGGGTCGCGCAACCGCCGAGCTCAAGCGGTATGTCGAGGATCGCAAGGGCCATGACCGCCGCTATGCGATCGACGAAACCAAGATCAGGTCGGAACTCGGATATGCCCCCGCGCGCGACTTTGCGCAGGGCTTTGCCGAAACCCTTGCCTGGTATCTCGGCCACGAGGACTGGTGGCAGCCGCTGGTCGCTGCCCGCGTCGCCGCCTGACGATTGCGCGCTGCTCCGGGTGCGTCCGGGTCAGGGTGCCGGCGCGGTGGACTCCGCCGTACGGTCCGCGCGTTCTTCGCGTGCGGCCTCATTCATGCCGATGACGAAGCGCCTGCCCGCAGGCTTGCGCACCGCGGGTGGCCCGGGCGCGGCGGCCGCGGCAGCGCTCGTTCCAGCCGCGCCGGGGGCGGGGCCGTCCGTCGCCACCGCCGCAGCGTCGACCGGCCCGGCCGTGCGCGATGCGGCGTCGCGATAGGCCAGGATCGGCCGGTCCGCGATCGTCGCCACCGTCGGCGTTTCCGGGGTCTCAACGGGCGCGGCCGCGGACATCGCGCTGTCGGGCATGACGCCGATCATCGGTTCGCCGCCCGCATAGCGCTGGGTAAAGGCCGTCGGAGTGCCCCAAAAGCCGTTCCAGCGATAGAAGATGTGCCGACCGATGCGGATCGTCTTGGCGAGCGATGACGCCCAATAGGGCACGACATAATCGGCATGATAATGCGTCGCCAGACCGACCGGGGCGTAGACCTGGCCACGCAGCGCCGATTCGGCAACGAAGCGCGCCTGTTCCCATCGGCGCGGATCCGGCGCCCGCGCGGTCGATCCGTCACAGGTAAAGGTGAACTGGCAACCGGTCGGACGATTCGCGCCCTCATAGACGACGCCGCAGACGGTCGAGGGATAGGTTGGGTGCCGCACCCGGTTCAGCACGACCTGCGCGACCGCCTGCTGCCCGCCCAGCGGCTCGTTCCCCGCCTCGTAATAGATCGCCGCGGTCAGGCATCCGACCGACCGGTCCCAATCCGGGCTGCCCGACGCGACGACGAGCGCCGGGGCGGACGGGTTCGGGCCCTTGGCGAACGGGATGCGGGCATTCTCGTCCAACGCCTCCTCGACCGTCAGCTTGCGCAGCGCGGCGGGATCGGACGGCGGCGCCACGGGCGCGATCGGCGGCACGTCGATCACGGTACCGGGACGCTGCCTGGGCAGGGCCGACGATTCCAGCGCGCGCATGACGAAATAGACATCGGCCGCCGCGAAAATGAGCAGGGCGGCGAGCGCAACGGCCAGAATCAGGTTGCGCCGGTTCCGCCGGCGACGATGCGCCGCGATGTCGATCGCGGGCAAGGGGCGCGGCGACCGGATCGCGGCTGCGTCGCGCCCGCCATCGTGGGGGGCAAGGTCGATTCCGGGCTGCACGATCGTCATCGCGATGCCGGTGCCGGTTGCGCGACGACCGGCGGTGATGGCGTGACGGGCACGCATGGATAGGCGGTCTTCAGCGCGACGAGGATCGCCGAAGCCGCCTGGCCAGCGCGGATCTGTTCGTTTCGCGCCGCATAGGCGAGAAAGATGTTGCGCAATTCCGCCTGCGTCGTCGCGGGCGGGATGCAGAATTCACGCTGCTCCAGCCACACTTCGTACGCCCGCGCCATGTCGTGCACTGCAGCGATATAGGCAAAGCAATAGGATGCGCTGGTCTGCGCCGGCTCGCGGCATCGGTCGACCAGCTGGCCGGCGGACAGGAACCCCGAACTCTGAGGCGAATCGGACGTCTGGGCGCGCGGCAAATTTTGCGGTGCACCAGACGACGTTCCAGGCGCGGGCGGGGGCGCGGGCGCGGCTTGCGTCACGGCCGGGCTGCCGACTGCCGCAGCGCCGGTCTGTGATCCCAGGAAGGCGAGGGTGAGGAGCGCGTAAAGCATCGGGTGGTAAGTCAGCCTCGTGTCGCCATTTGGCAAGGTCGGGTCGATAGCAGGCACCTGCCGCTCAAGCCATCGGTGACGGTCGCGCGTGCCTCTACCACTTATCCGGCCGTTCTCGCTACGCTTGTACGGGGTCGCAGGCACCTTGTCCTTGGACGGGACAAGCGCGTCCGTCGGGCCGTCGCATTATCAGGCCGTTCAACCGACAAATCCGGTCTGCCGCGGTTGCGGCGCCTTCGCAATTGCGTCATTTCCTGCCCTGACTCGCACGCTAGGGAACTTCAAAAGGGGATCGACCTTCCGAACGCGTCAATTTCCGTTGCCCGGCATCTCAAGGCTCGGCCGGCACGGCTTCGGAATTATGTTGCATTGCAGCGATTGTGTTGCACGCGCAAAACCCTTAAGTAACGCTCGATTAACTTGAATGACTCAACGCGACCGTGAGCCAGGCGCGCCATAAAGAAAGGGAGCTTTCATGGACGTAGCGATTTCGGCCACCCAATCAGCCAATCGAGCGTCTGGAAAGTCGACCGGTTCCGAATCGGCCGCAGGTCTTACCTCTGCCCTCGTCCGGGCGGCGGACGTCACGCTGGCGATGGCGGCCTTGATCTTCCTGGCACCGTTGCTGCTCCTGGTCATGCTGGCGATCTACCTGTCCGATCGCGGGCCGGTGATTTTCGCGCATCGTCGGCTTGGCCGCGATGGCCGCGAGTTCGGCTGTCTCAAGTTTCGCAGCATGGTGACCGACTCGCAGGAGCGTCTCCGCCACATTCTGGAAACCGATCCGGTCGCCCGTGAAGAGTGGATGCGCGACTGCAAGCTGCGCAACGACCCGCGGATCACCAAGGTCGGGAGCTTCATCCGCAAGACGAGCATCGACGAACTGCCCCAGCTCTGGAACGTGATCCGTGGCTGTCCCCCGTCAGCACCAATGGCACAGATTTGAGGTTGTGATTTAAGGAGGGTT
>NZ_LSKG01000029.1:0-16926 GCF_001557005.1 Sphingomonas sp. CCH15-F11
CCCCCGCCGTCCCCCTGCCCGTCACGCCGGCCTTCGATGATGCCGCGCTGGCTACGCCCCCGGCCGAGCCGACCATCGACCCGCTGGCCGCGGATACCGCCGGTGGCGACATGGCGATGGCCGACGCGGGCACGAGCGACGGCACCCGCACCAGCAAGGCGCGCGAGGCTGTGCGCGAGCAGGCGGAGAAACTCACCGGCAAGGCGACCGAGCAGGCCCGGGGGTTTGCCGCGCAGGGCAAGGAACGCGCGACCGGCGTGCTCGATGAACTGGCGCGGATGATCGACGATGCGGCCGGCACCGTCGATGAACGCGTCGGCGAACAATATGGGCGGTATGCCCGCTCCGCCGCCGGTGCGGTGTCCGGCCTTGCCGAAAATCTGCGCGGCAAGGAGGTCGACGAGATCGTCGACGATGTGCGCGAGTTCGTGCGCAAGAGCCCGGCGGTCGCAATCGGCACCGCCGCTGCGGTCGGATTCGTTCTCGCGCGCATCCTGCGCTCGGGGTTCGACGGCGAGGACGGTCGCCGCGACGCCTGAACGAGATCGCCGACAGGGGGCAGGGACCGTGGACGAACCAGACGATGCGGCAGGCATCGGAACGCTGATCTCTAGACTGTTGCACGACGCACGCGCCTATGCGCGAGCGGAAGGCGATTATTACCGCGCGCTTGCCGCCGAGCGCGCAACCCACGCGGGGATTGCGGCAGGACTGGCGGCGGCGGCCCTGTTCCTTTTGATGGCGGTGGTGACGGCCACGTTGGTCGGGGTGCTGCTGCTGCTCGCCCAGATGGTCGGGCTGGCGTGGGCGACGCTGATCGTGCTCGTCGTCGGGCTTGTCATCGTCGCGCTGCTGGGTCGTGCGGCCGTCCAGCGCGCGCGGCGGGTCACTTTGCCTACCAAGGAAATTACATGACCGCCCCCACGAATCCCCGCGCCGCACGGCTCGCCGCCGATCTGGCGCGCCAGCGGATGAGTGCGACGATCACGGAACTCAGGGGGCGGGTGGCGCCTGCCCGCCTTCGGGACGACGCAGTCGCCGGCCTGCGCACACGGGCGGAGGCGACTGCGGAACACGGGCTGGCGGCAATGAAGCGCCAGCCGGGGCTGACCGCTGCCGGGTTTGTCGCAACGGTGGTGATCATCGCGCGGCGACCGCTGATCGCGGCGGCCCGCAACTGGTGGGAGCGACGGCGCAACAGCGGCGTTGATCGCTTTCCACCCGAATCCAACGACGACATCCTGAAAGGAACCGAGCGATGACAGAGGAAGTGAACGCCACCGGCGATACCCGGACCCCGCGCACCGAGCGGATCAAGGAGGCGGTCGGCACGATCAAGGAACGTGCCGGCGGGGCCTATTCGCAAAGCCGCGCGCGGGCGGGCGATGTCGCGCAACGCGCTGGCGAAAGCGTCGAGAATGCGCCGATGGCGGTACTGGTCGGTGGATTGGCGGTCGGTGCGCTCGTCGGCGCGCTGCTGCCGCGCAGCGAGCGCGAGCGCCAGGCGCTGGCCCCGGTGGGCAAGCGAATCGCGGGAACGACCGCGGCCGCGCTGGCGGCGGCGCGCGATGCGGGACGCGAGCAGCTCAACGAACTCGCTCCCAAGGATGCGATTCGCAACAAGCTGTCGGACGCGATCGGCCAGGTCGTGACGGCCGCAAAGGAGAGCGGTCGCGAAGCCGCGAAGGCGGGCGGCACCTCCCAGCCCTGATTTTAGCGCAGCTCACGACCCGGCGTCGGCGCGACGCGCTCTTGAGCCTCGCGCCGATCCCGCTATTCCCTCACGCAAACGCGGCGCGATTCCGGTCGCGCCGCCATCCACCCGGCATGTTGGAGTAGCGGTTTTGAGCAAGATGCATCTGGTCTTCGGCGGTCGGGTCACCAATCCGATGACGCTCGATTTCGCCGACCTTTCGGCGATCGAGGTGGTCGGCTTCTATCCCGACTATGCCAGCGCCGAGAAGGCGTGGCGCGCCGCCGCGCAACGCACCGTCGACGACGCCGAGATGAAATATGTCGTCGTCCACCTTCACCGGCTGCTCGAGCCCGATCAGGGTCCGCCCGCCGCCTGATCCGCCGGTCGCGAAAACGGGTCAGCTTGGGCGGCGCCGGCGCGGGAGGAGCGGAAACGCGAGGATCATGCCGAGCAGGAACCCGCCGATATGCGCGGCACCCGCGATCGGAAAGCCGGCCGCGGTGCTGACGAGCGCGACGACGATGTTGAGAACGATCCAGCCGCCGGCGATCCAGGCGATGTCGACGACGCGTCCGGGGATCGGCCCGATTGCCCGCGCCTTCCGGCGGCTGAAGAACATCGCATAGCTGCCGAGGACGGCGGAAACCGCCCCGCTCGCGCCGACCATCGGCGACATCGATGCCGGATCGAGCGCCCATTGCGCCGCCGCCGCAGCATAGGCGCCCAGCAGGTAGATGAGCGCGACGCGTGCCGGCCCCAGTAGCCGTTCGACCAGCCGCCCGGTCTGGGCCAGCATCAGCATGTTGAAGCCAAGATGCACCGGACCGGCATGGACCAGCGTCGCGCTGAGCGGGGTCAGCCATGCCGGCACCACCGCCAGATAAGGCGGCATGACGATCAGGCCGCTCACCCGCGCCGGGATGACGCCGCCGGCCGCGATCGCAAGATTTTCGTTGCCGGAGAAGGTCAGCGCGAGGCTGACCGCGCAGGTGACCGCGACGATCACCCACGTCATCACGGCCATGCGCTCTCGGATCAGATGAACTCGATCTTCGAAATGAGATAGTAGCGATCGCCCGACGGCACGGTGACCTCGACCTCGTCGTCGACGCGACGGCCGATCAGCGCACGGCCAAGCGGCGAGTTGTAGCTGATCTTGCCCGCGGTCGCATCCGCCTCGGCCTGTCCAACGATCTGATAGGTGACGGGCTTTTCGTCCTCGTCGATCAGCGTCACGGTCGCGCCGAACACGATCTTGTCACCCGACAGGTCGCGCGGATCGATCACCTGCGCGCGGCTCAGCTTGTCCTCGATATCCGAGATCGACGCTTCGATCTGGCCCTGACGCTCCTTCGCCGCGTGATATTCGGCGTTTTCCGACAGGTCGCCATGCGCGCGCGCTTCCTCGATCGCATCGACGATCAACGGACGCTCGGCACGCAGCCGCTTCAGCTCCGCGCTCAGCTTTTCATAGCCCTCGGCCAGCATCGGCAGCTTTTCGACGGTCGCCATTTATGTATCCCTCACTGAACAAGCCCCGATCAAGCGGACCCGGTGGAGAGGCCCGCCCGCACATCAACTCCGATTTGATGGGATCAATGCTGCGACGGCGAATAATAGGATTGAAGTGGCCGCACTTCAAGGGACTGCCGCGAAAGCGCCACAATCGCACGCGCCGCCGCGACGCTGGCGGGCGCGGTGGTGAAATAGGGCACTTTTTGGGCCAGTGCCGAGCGGCGGATCGATGCCGAGTCCTTCAGCGACTGCCAGCCCTCGGTGGTGTTGAAGATCAGCGCCACGTCGCGGTCGAGGATGCGATCGACGATATGCGGGCGACCCTGTGCCACCTTGTTGACGCGTTCGACCGCGATTCCCTGTGCCGCGAGGAAGTCGGCGGTGCCCGACGTGGCGATGATCGTGAAGCCGTGATCGGCGAGCAGCCGCACGCCCGGCAGGATCACGTCCTTGTCGCTGTTCTTGACGCTGACGAACAGCGTCCCCGACTGAGGCAGCGTGACGCCCGCGCCGAGCTGCGCCTTGGCAAAGGCGGTCGCGAAGTCGCGGTCGATCCCCATCACCTCGCCCGTCGACTTCATTTCGGGGCTCAGCACCGGATCGATGCCGGGGAAACGGCCCCAGGGGAACACCGCTTCCTTGACCGCAATATGATCGATGTGCCGGTCGATCGGCGGCAGGTCGCGCAGCTTTTCGCCCGCCATCACGCGGCTGGCATATTTGGCGATGGGTGCGCCGATCGCCTTGGCGACAAAGGGCACCGTGCGGCTGGCGCGCGGATTGACCTCGATCAGATAGACCTCGCCGTCCTTGACCGCGAACTGGATGTTCATCAACCCGCGGACCGACAGTGCGCGGGCGAGCGCATCGGCCTGGCGCTCGATCTCCGCGACGATTTGGGGCGAAAGGCTGTGCGGCGGAATCGAGCAGGCGCTGTCGCCCGAATGGACGCCGGCTTCCTCGATATGCTGGAGCACGCCGGCGACGACGACATCGTCGCCGTCGCAGATCGCATCGACATCGACCTCGATCGCGTCGCGCAGATACTGGTCGATCAGCACGGGTGAGTCGCCGGACACCTGAACCGCGGTCTGGATATAGTCGTCGAGCTGCTGCTGGCCGTCGACGATCTCCATCGCGCGGCCGCCCAGCACATAGCTGGGGCGCATCAGCACCGGATAGCCGATGCGGTTGGCGACGGCGACCGCCTCGTCACGGCTGCGCGCAATGCCGTTGGCGGGCTGCTTCAGGCCCAGCTTGGCGACCAGTGCTGCAAACCGCTCGCGATCCTCGGCCAGATCGATCGCATCGGGGCTGGTGCCCAGGATGGGAATGCCGGCATCCTCCAGCGCCTGGGCGAGATTGAGCGGCGTCTGGCCGCCAAACTGGACGATGACGCCGACCAGCGTGCCGTTCGATTGCTCGACATTGAGGATCTCGAGCACGTCCTCCGCGGTCAGCGGCTCGAAATAAAGCCGGTCGGAGGTGTCATAGTCGGTGCTGACCGTTTCCGGGTTGCAGTTGACCATGATCGTCTCATACCCCGCTTCTGCCAGGGCGAAGCAGGCGTGGCAGCAGCAATAGTCGAACTCGATCCCCTGCCCGATCCGGTTCGGCCCGCCGCCGAGGATGACGATCTTTCGCGCGTCCGACGGCATCGCCTCATTCTCTGGCGCGCCAAAGCTCGGCGCCTCATAGGTCGAATACATATATGGCGTCTTCGCGTCGAATTCCGCCGCGCAGGTGTCGATCCGCTTGAAGACCGGGCGCACGCCCAGCCGGTGGCGTAGTGCGCGCACCTCGCGCTCGGTGATGCCGCCGGTCATCGCCACGACCGCGTCGCGCACCAGCCCAGATCCACGCGCGATGCCGCGCGCCATGCCGCCGCGCAGATTTGCGGACTTGAGCGCAAGATAGGCGAGCCGCTTGTCGCTGAAGCCCATCCCCTTCAACCGCCGCATGCCCGCCGCATCGCGTGGCAGGCCGTTGGCGATCACCTCCGCCTCGGCCTCGACGATCTCCTTCATCCGCTCAAGAAACCAGGGATCATATTTCGCGATCGCGTGGACCTCTTCGACGGTGAAGCCCTCGCGCAGCGCCTGTGCCGCCACGAGCAGGCGGTCGGGCGTCGCCTGCGAAAGCGCCGCCTCGATCTCGGCGCGCGGCGCGCCGACCAGCCGGTCGACATCGTTGAAGCCCGACAGGCCGGTTTCCAGCCCGCGCAGCGCCTTCTGCATCGATTCATGGATTGACCGGCCGATCGCCATCACTTCGCCGACCGACTTCATCGCGGTGGAGAGCAGCGGTTCGGCACCCTTGAACTTCTCGAAGGCGAAGCGCGGGATCTTGGTGACGACATAGTCGATCGTCGGTTCGAACGACGCGGGCGTGACGCCGGTGATGTCGTTGGTGATCTCGTCCAGCGTGTAGCCGACCGCCAGCTTGGCGGCGACCTTGGCGATGGGAAAGCCCGTCGCCTTCGACGCCAGCGCCGATGACCGGCTGACGCGCGGGTTCATCTCGATCACGATCAGCCGGCCGTCCTTGGGATTGACCGCGAACTGGACGTTCGATCCGCCGGTTTCCACACCGATCTCGCGCAGCACCGCGATGCTGGCGTTGCGCATGATCTGATATTCCTTGTCGGTCAGCGTCAGCGCGGGGGCGACGGTGATCGAATCGCCGGTGTGGACCCCCATCGGATCGACATTCTCGATCGAGCAGATGATGATGCAGTTGTCGTTCCGGTCGCGGACGACCTCCATCTCATATTCCTTCCACCCGAGCAGCGATTCCTCGATCAGCACTTCGGTGGTCGGTGATGCATCCAGTCCGCCGGTGACGATCTGGATGAACTCCTCGCGATTATAGGCGACGCCGCCGCCGGTACCGCCGAGCGTGAAGCTGGGCCGGATGATCGCCGGCAACCCGGTGTGGTCGAGCGCGGCCAGCGCCTCGTCGACGGTATGCGCGATCGCCGAGCGCGCGGATTCGAGCCCGATGCGGTCCATCGCGTTGCGGAACTTGATCCGGTCTTCGGCCTTGTCGATCGCCTCCGCATCCGCGCCGATCATCTGCACGCCGTATTTCGCCAATGTGCCGTCGTTGAACAACGCGAGCGCGGTGTTGAGCGCGGTCTGGCCGCCCATCGTCGGCAACACCGCGTCGGGGCGCTCCTTCTCGATGATCTTGGCGACAATTCCGGGCGTGATCGGCTCGACATAGGTCGCGTCCGCCAGCTCGGGATCGGTCATGATCGTTGCCGGGTTGGAGTTGACCAGGACGATGCGATAGCCCTCCTCCTTCAACGCCTTGATCGCCTGCGTGCCCGAATAATCGAACTCGCACGCCTGGCCGATGACGATCGGCCCCGCGCCGATGACGAGGATGGAGGAGATGTCGGTGCGCTTGGGCATTATTTACTCACATCTATTTCTTTTGACGTGATCGCAGGTTGCTCGGGCACTACTTGCTCACCCAGCATTACGCGCGTCTGTATTTTTAAAACCTCTGCGATCTCACGCATCGCTCTTTGAGAGTCGACCAAGATCGCGTCTCTTTCATAGAAGCCGCGAGAACCGAACGTACTGGTATCAATGTCCGTTTCCCTGAGATTGAGACCCGACGCTCGCGCCATCTCAAATATCATCCGAACCAACTTTGTACGGGTGTTCCGACCGATCTGTTCGTCGTTTTTACCATCAAGAGGGACATTTGCAGCTACAAGAAACTCTGCGTGGGCGATAAGAACCGCTCGATCCTTGTTAAACTCGACCGGGACCAGCTGAATTGCCACCTGAAAGCCGGGGTCACTCGGAAGTTGTCGGGTCGCAAGTAGCATCCGAAGAACGGTGATTTTTGCATCTCGCGTTTTGCGGCGGTCCTCGATCCACAGCGTGATGCCGACAGCAAAAATCGGTCCTAAGAGAATTGCGACGAGGTTTATAATCTCCAAAGTTGTCACCGCAACATCCCCACGAACCGCTCGAACAGATAGAAGCTGTCCTGCGGCCCCGGGCTGGCTTCCGGGTGATATTGGACGCTGAACGCCGGGCGGTCGGTCAGTTCGAGCCCGCAATTGCTGCCGTCGAACAGCGACACATGCGTTTCACGGGCGTTGGCGGGCAGGCTGTCACGCTCGACCGCGAAGCCGTGGTTCATGCTCGTGATCTCGACCACACCGTCGTCCAGCCGCTTGACCGGGTGATTGGCGCCGCGATGGCCCTGGAACATCTTGGTCGTGCGCGCGCCCGCCGCGAGCGCGAGGAGCTGGTGGCCGAGGCAGATGCCGAAGACCGGCAGCTTGTCGTCGAGCAGCCGCTTGATCGGCTCCAGCGCATATTCGCCTGTCGCCGCGGGATCGCCGGGGCCGTTGGAGAGGAATACGCCGTCGGGCTTCAGCGCCATGATCTGGTCATAGGTCGCATCGGCCGGCAGCACGCTCACCTTCGCGCCGGCGCGGACCAGGTTGCGGTAGATGTTGCGCTTGGCGCCGTAATCGATGGCGACGACGTGGGGGCGTTTCTCGACTTCGCTCGAAACAGGTTTCTCGACTTCGCTCGAAACGAACGGTGGAGATGGACGTGGGTCTTCGGGAGCGGAGAAGGCTTCTTCCCCGTTGGTTTCGAGCGAAGTCGAGAAACCCGCCTCCCCCTCGTACCCGAACCCCAGCCGCCACACGCCGCCGTCCCACGTCCCGTGCGTTTCGCGCGTCACCGACTTGGCGAGGTCCATGCCTTCCAGCCCCGGCCAGGCGCGGGCGCGGTCCAACAGGGCGGGAATGTCGAAGTCGCCGTTCGCCGAATGCGCGATCACGCCATTGGGCGCGCCGCCCGTGCGGATTCGCCGGGTCAGCGCGCGGGTATCGACGCCGGACAGGCCGATGCGATCATGCTTGCGCATCCAGTCGTCCAGCCGCTCGACGCTGCGGAAATTGCTGGGGTCGGTCACGTCCTGGCGCACGATCATGCCAAGCGCATGGGGGTCGTCCGCCTCGATATCCTCAGGGTTCGCGCCGACATTGCCGATATGCGGGAAGGTGAAGGTGATGAGCTGACCCGCGAAGCTCGGATCGGTCATGATCTCCTGATAACCGGTCATCGCGGTGTGAAAGCACACCTCGCCCACCGCCGATCCCTCCGCGCCAAAGCCCCGGCCCCAGACCACATCGCCAGTGGCGAGGACGAGCACGCCCGTCGCTCCTTCGGGCGCAGGCAGGGGCTTGGCTTCGGCCATGGGGGTGGTCGCTCCTCGTACGGGGTCCGGCAATGTCGCTAAGGCTCGCCCGCTAGACCCCTGCCCTTTGCGCGTCAACCGCGCTAACAGGATTGGCGAAGATTCATTTTCCGAAAGAAGCCGAATGATCCGAGACGACCTCAAGACCGCGCTCGTCACCGCAATGAAAGCGGGCGAGAAGGAGACGACCGCGACGCTGCGCCTTATCCAGTCGTCGATCAAGAATCGCGACATCGAACTGCGCACCGGCAGCGCGCCCGTGGACGACGACGCGCTGGTCGTCGAGGTGCTGCAGAAGATGGTCAAGCAGCGCCGCGAATCGATCGAGATGTATGAAAAGGGCGGCAGGCCCGAGCTGGCGGCGGCCGAGCAGGCGGAAGTGACGGTGATCGAACGCTTCCTGCCCCAGCAGATGAGCGAGGCGGAGACCGCCGCGGCGATCGAGGCGATCAAGGCGGAACTTGGCGCGACCTCGATGAAGGACATGGGCCGGGTGATGGCCGAGCTGAAGGCCCGCCACGCGACCACGCTCGACATGAGCAAGGCGAGTGCCGCGGTGAAGGCGGCGTTGGGCTGATCTCCCCTCCCGCGTGCGGGAGGGGTTGGGCTGAGCGCAAGTCCGGTCACCCCCCGCTCGAACCGTTCGTCTCGAGCAAGGTCGAGAGGCGTGCCAGTCTCCCCAACCGCTCGACTCCGCGAGCGACCTGCCGCAACATCGCGCGATGGCATTTTGGGCTTATATTTTGCGCTGCGCCGACGGCAGCTATTACACCGGCCATAGTGACGATCTCGATCGGCGGATCGCCCAGCATCAAGCTGGCGGGCATTGTGACTACACCTCTCGGCGGCGGCCAGTGCAGCTGGTGTGGCGAGAGACGTTCCAAACTCGGGTGGAGGCGCTTGAGGCCGAGCGGATGGTTGGCGGATGGTCACGCGCCAAGAAGGAAGCGATGATTGCTGGCAATTGGTCGCTGGTCTCCCACCTCGCGCGACCACCGAAGGAGCGTTTCTCGACTTCGCTCGAAACGAACGGGCAGGCGAGAGCGCGATTAGAGGATCTGGGTTCAAAGCAGAACCCGTTGGTTTCGAGCGAAGTCGAGAAACCTGCTACGGGTGCGCCGAACTCAAGCAAAAGCCCGCACCGATAATGACCCTCACCCCCGCCTTTCTCGACGAGCTGCGCGCGCGCACCACGCTGTCCGCGCTGATCGGGCGCACGGTGAAGGTCCAGCGCGCGGGGCGCGAGTACAAGGCGTGCTGTCCTTTCCATAACGAGAAGACGCCGAGCTTCACGATCAACGACGACAAGGGATTCTATCACTGCTTCGGCTGCGGGGCGCACGGAGATGCGATCCGATGGATGACCGATCAGCGCGGGCTGCCCTTCATGGATGCGGTCAAGGAACTGGCGGCGATGGCGGGCATGGAGGTGCCCGCGCCCGACAAGCGGTCCGCCGAACGCGCCGAAAAGGCGAAGGGGCTGCACGAAGCCTGTGCCGATGCCGCGCGCTGGTTCACCGAACAGCTCGACGGGGTGGCGGGGGCGGAGGCGCGCGCGCTGCTGCAGCGCCGCGGCATTCGGCCGGAAACCGCGCGCACATTCGGCCTGGGTTTCGCGCCCGAAAGTCGGCGGGGGCTGCGCGACGCGCTCAAGGACTATGGCGACGCGCTGCTGGTCGAGGCGGGGCTGCTGATCCAGGTCGAGGGCAAGGAGCCTTATGACCGCTTCCGGGGTCGGCTGATGATCCCGATCCGCGATCCGCGGGGGCGGGTCATTGCCTTTGGCGGCCGGATCATTGGGGATGGCGAACCCAAATATCTGAACTCGCCCGAAACCCCGCTGTTCGACAAGGGGCGTCAGCTCTACAATCTCGACCGCGCCGCCGCCGCCTCGCGCAAGGCGGGGCGCGTGATCGCGGTCGAAGGCTATATGGACGTGATCGCGCTCGCTCAGGCAGGGTTCGACGAAGCGGTCGCGCCGCTCGGCACCGCGATGACCGAGGAGCAGCTGCAGCGGCTGTGGCGGCTCGCCGACGTGCCGCTGCTGTGCCTAGACGGCGACGCGGCGGGACAAAAGGCCGCGATCCGCGCCGCGCACCGCGCGCTGCCGGTGATGCCCGCCGGACGCAGCCTGGCTTTCGTCACCCTGCCCCCGGGCCAGGACCCCGATGACGTCGTGCGCACGGCCGGGGCGGCGGCATTCGAGGCGCTGCTGGCCACGCCCCAGCCGCTGGTCGACCGGCTGTGGGCGCATGAATTCGCCGCCGAGCCGCTGACCACGCCCGAGGCGCGCGCCGGGCTGAAGCGACGATTGGCCGATCTGGCGAGCACGATCGGCGATCCGATGGTGCGCGACGAATATGCGCACGAATTTCGCGAGCGCGCCCGCGCCGCGTTCGCGCCACCGCCGCGCGCGCCCTTCACACCCCGCGCACCGGGCAAGCCGGGTGGACGGCGCGGCCAGAAATGGAGCGGCTGGGCACCCCCCGACCCCCCGCCTTCGCCCGCTGCGCACGCGGTCCAGGCAGGCGGGCTCGACCCGGTGCTGGCAAAGGCGGTGCTCGCCGGGCTGATCCGGCACCCGGCCGAGATCGCCCGGCACCTGGAGGTGCTGTCATCGTTGCGCATCGCCAACGGTGCGCTCGGGCGGCTGTTCGAGGCGGTAATCGATCTGGCGGTCGAGGATCAGGCGCTTGATAGCGACGGCGTGCGCACCATATTGGCTCGGTCGGGCTTCGATCAGATGGCGGCGGAGTTGCTTCGGGCTGATTCGCTCCCCTTTTCGTTCACACGGAATGCGGCGGACGATCGCGTGCGCGCGGTCGCCGATCTGGGCGAGGCGATTGCGGTGCTGGCGGCGCGTCCCCGGGTGGATGCGGCACTGGCGCGCGCGACGGCGGAAATGCAGGCCGATTTCGACGAAGCGGCATTCGCGCGCCAGGTCGCGCTGGTGAAGGAACGCCAGGCGCTGGACGCGCGTCTTGCAAATCTGGTGCTGGCGGACAAAGACGGTTCGCGACTCGACGATTAAAATTGCACGCGCCTCGTTCGAGGCGGCTGAATGCGAAGGGTAATTGATGGCGAAGACGAATGGTGGCGGCGACGAAACGATGGAAGTGGGTGACGCGCCGCTGATCGACCTGAACGAGGGATCGATCAAGAAGCTGGTCGCGCGCGCCAAGAAGCGCGGCTACATCACCGTCGACCAGTTGAACGAGATGCTGCCGCAGGACCAGATGACGTCCGAGCAGATCGAGGACATCATGTCCGCGCTCAACGACATGGGCGTCAACGTCGTCGAGAACGAGGACGCCGGCGAGGATGCCGAGCCCGACGAGGACGGTGCCGACGAGATCGAGGCATCCGAAGGTCAGGACGACGCCGCGCCCGCATTCGAGACGACCAAGAAAAAGGAAACGATGGACCGCACCGACGACCCGGTGCGGATGTACCTGCGCGAAATGGGCGCGGTCGAACTGCTCAGCCGCGAGGGCGAGATTGCGATCGCCAAGCGGATCGAGGCCGGGCGCGACACGATGATCCTGGGGCTGTGCGAGAGCCCGATCACGTTCAACGCGATCATCAACTGGTCGAACGCGCTCAACGAAGGCACGATGCAGCTGCGCGAGATCCTCGATCTCGACGCGATGCTGTCGAAGGATCCCGCGCCGGAGAGCCTGAGCGACGACGACGATGGCGGCGACGGCGAGATTTCCGAGAAGAACGCCGGCCCGACCTTCAAGGAAGAGGAAGAGCCCGAGGAAGCGTCGGCCGACGAGGACGACGAGGAATCGATGACCGAGCGGCGAACGCCGCGCCCGTCCGACGACGAGGAGGAGGACAATACCCTCAGCCTCGCGCAGATGGAGGAGCAGCTGAAGCCGCAGGCGCTCGAGAAGTTCGCCAACATCACGTCGGTCTACAAGAAGTTCGCCAAGGTGCAGGCGGCGCGGATCGAGTCGATGTCGGCGGGCAACGAGTTTCCGGGTGCCGAAGAACGCAAATACCAGAAGCTGCGCGAGGAGCTGACTGCCGAGGTCGAAAGCGTCCAGTTTCACCAGGCCAAGATCGAATATCTGGTCGACCAGCTTTACAGCTACAACCGTCGCCTGACCGCGCTGGGCGGCCAGATGCTGCGCCTCGCCGAGCGGCACAAGGTCAATCGCAAGTCGTTCCTCGACAGCTATGTCGACCACGAGCTCGACGAAAACTGGCTGCAGTCGGTCCAGGGCATCGACAAGAAGTGGAAGGCGTTCGCGGAGAACGAGGCGGATGCCGTCGACCGGATCCGCACCGAAATCGCCGAGATCGCCCAGGCGACGGGCATGTCACTCGCCGAGTTCCGCCGCATCGTCAACATGGTGCAGAAGGGCGAGCGCGAGGCACGGATCGCCAAGAAGGAGATGGTCGAGGCGAACCTGCGCCTCGTCATCTCGATCGCCAAGAAATACACCAATCGCGGGCTGCAGTTCCTGGATCTGATCCAGGAGGGCAATATCGGTTTGATGAAGGCGGTCGACAAATTCGAATATCGCCGCGGTTACAAGTTCAGCACCTATGCGACCTGGTGGATCCGTCAGGCGATCACCCGCTCGATCGCCGACCAGGCGCGCACGATCCGTATCCCGGTCCACATGATCGAGACGATCAACAAGCTGGTGCGCACCAGCCGCCAGTTCCTGCATGAGCAGGGCCGCGAGCCGACGCCGGAGGAAATGGCCGAGCGCCTCTCCATGCCGCTGGAGAAGGTGCGCAAGGTGATGAAGATCGCCAAGGAGCCGATCAGCCTCGAAACGCCGATCGGCGACGAGGAGGATTCGCATCTCGGCGACTTCATCGAGGACAAGAACGCGATCATCCCGGTCGATGCGGCGATCCAGGCCAATCTGAAGGAAACCGTGACGCGGGTGCTCGCCAGCCTCACCCCGCGCGAGGAGCGCGTGCTGCGCATGCGGTTCGGCATCGGCATGAACACCGATCACACGCTCGAGGAGGTCGGGCAGCAATTCTCGGTCACGCGCGAGCGCATTCGCCAGATCGAGGCGAAGGCGCTGCGGAAGCTCAAGCACCCGAGCCGCAGCCGCAAGATGCGCAGCTTCCTCGACCAATAGCGTCGCTGGTCGGCCTGCGACGCGCTTGAACGCCCCGGGCGCTGGATGCGGCGCCCGGGGCGTCGACGTTGGACCGGATGGCCCGACGTCAGGGTTTCCGGAAGAAGGAGGGACCGGGGTTCCTTCCGGAAAGCGGGGATCAGGCGCTGTGGCGCCGGCCCCTTTTGCGCCACCTGGGCTTGCGATCGCGCTACGCCATGCGCGGGCGCCGATCGCGTATTCCGCGCGATGATCTGCTCCGTTCCGGACCAAATAACGCGATCAATCTCGCCGGTTTCGACCGATCGCGCGACGCGCGGCCGTGAATTACGCATTTGTGCCACCCGCACGACCGAAAGGGGGGACGGCATGGGATTTGAAGCGGCGATCGAATCAGCGGCGGGATCGAGCTTCGCGGACGCGCAGGTGACGGCGTCGCAACTGGTCCGGCAATTCGGCATATGGCAGGAGCGCGCGGGGCACGCGCCCGTCTTCATCCATCACCGCGGGCGTGCCAAGCTGGTGCTGGCCAGCATGGAGCAGGTCCGGCAGTGGCAAGCGATCGGCCGGTCGCCCGGACCGGGCCTGCCGTCGGTGGAGGCGTTGCTCAACGGCTTTGCGACGCCGTTGCTGCTTCTCGACCATATGGGCGCGATCGTGGCAAAGAATGCGGCGGCGGAATCGTGGATGGCCCCCGCCGACGCCTGGCTGGCGCCGTTGCAGGCGACGATCGTCGATGTGGCGCGCCACCGCATCGCCGAGCGGGTCGTCGTGCGTGGCGGTGCGGACGGGAACGGCACGTTCGAAATCGCACTCCAGCCCTGGCTCGATCATGTGCTGGTCCGCATCGACAATGCGTCGCTCGGCCAGCAGCTGCAGGATCGCATCAGCGCGCTCGACGCCATGCAGCGTGCGATCGACCAGGTCGCGCCGGATGTCGCGTCCGCGCTCCTCACCCCACGCGGCTATCTGTCGGTCCCTTCACCTGCGCTTGCCGCGATGACGGGGATCGCGCTGGCCGCGACGATCGACATGCGGTTCGTGAGCCTGATCGACATCGCCAGTCGCGTCACCGTCGGCGACCTGATCGACGAAACCTTTCGGACCGGCACCCCGGCACGCGCCGAAGCCTATCTGCGGGTCAATCGCGCCGACCCGATCGCGGTTTCGATCGGGCTCGCCCCGATCCGTGAGGCGGCCGCGATCACCGCGTTGCAGGTCGTGATCGCGCGTCAGTCGCCACCCGCGCTTATCCACAGCTAAGCAGGGGTTAACGGGCAATACACCGCGTCTTTACGCCCTTTGGTTTACCGAGTTTCGGCAAGCCCGTCGGTGCGGCGGTTTGCCGGACCGGACGAACGAATTTGGGGGTATGGGTGGAGCGCGCAGAAAGCGTAGTATCAGGCGCGTCTTGGGAAGCCCTTACCGCTTTGGCGGCGGCAGAGGGCAGCGGTCGTCACCGCGCCTTCAAGCGGCTCGTCGCGGGCGCGCCGGTCCTGCGCGACCTGGCCGACGCCATCCACCTGATCTGCATCCTCCACGGCCAGTTTCCGGGCGTCATCGATCTGGTCGCATCGCATTCGGGCATTCCCGCCGATCATCCGTGGGTCCAGAATGCACGCGCGGGTTTCGCGTTCGAGCGGGCCTATCTCGTCCGCATCGCGGTTGCCGCCGGGCCGATGCCCAGCACGCCGGGGCAGGCGGAATCCGAAGCCACCGTCATCGCCCAGCGCCACGCCGTCGAAATGCTCGGCCGGTCGGACCGCACGGGTTGCGCCCTGGGGGCGGCGGCGGCGCTCGTGCTTGACTGGGCGGAGATCCGGGGCCTGCTCGACACGACGGCGGACCGGCTGGGGCTGATCGACCCGCCGGGCACCATGCTGCCGGCGTCGACCGCGACTGCCGCGGTGGTGAGCGAACTCGTCACGCGCCCCGCGATCGAACGCGCGGTGTTGTTCGGTGCGCAGCAGCTCCTGCTCCAGCATCAGGGCCTGTGGACCTTGCTCGAGGCCCGGGCCGAGGCGCGCGGCCGGAGCTGAAACCGCGGCGCACGCGGATCATCGCTTGCGCATTGCCACCTCCGACCGGTATCGGCTTCGAACAATCGGTACGGAGATCGAGGATGTCGATGCGGTTCGAGGGCACGTCCAGCTATGTCGCAACCGAGGATTTGAAGGTTGCGGTCAACGCCGCGGTGACGCTGCGCCGCCCGCTGCTGGTCAAGGGCGAACCCGGCACGGGCAAGACGGTGCTCGCGCACGAAATCGCCCGCGCGGTCGGCGCGCCGCTGATCGAATGGAATGTCAAATCGACCACCAAGGCGCAGCAGGGCCTTTACGAATATGACGCGGTCGCCCGCCTGCGCGACGGCCAGCTCGGCGACGCGCGCGTCCATGACATCGCCAACTATATCCGGCGCGGCAAGCTGTGGGAGGCGTTCACTTCCCCCACCCTGCCCGTGCTGCTGATCGACGAAATCGACAAGGCGGACATCGAATTTCCCAACGACCTCCTCCAGGAGCTCGATCGCATGGAATTCCATGTCTACGAGACCCGAGAGACAGTAAAGGCGGTCGAGCGCCCGATCGTCGTGATTACCAGCAACAACGAAAAGGAATTGCCCGACGCATTCCTTCGCCGCTGCTTCTTCCACTATATCAAGTTTCCCGACCGCGACACGATGCAGGCGATCATCGACGTTCATTTCCCGGGCATCCAGAAGATCCTGGTCGGCAAGGCAATGGACATTTTCTACGAGGTCCGCGAGGTGCCGGGGCTCAAGAAGAAGCCGTCGACCAGCGAACTGCTCGATTGGCTCAAGCTGCTGCTGCACGAGGAGATGCCGCTCGACGTCCTCCAGTCGCGCGACCCGACCAAGGCGATCCCGCCGCTGCACGGCGCACTGCTCAAGAACGAGCAGGACGTGATGCTGTTCGAGCGGCTTGCCTTCATGGCGCGGCGCCAGGCGCCCAAGGCCTGACGGGTGCCGCTTTATGAGATCGACGGCAAGCGCCCGGTCGTTCCCACCGATGCATGGGTGGCGCCCAGCGCGGACCTGATCGGCGAGGTCGTGCTGGGTGCGGGGGCGAGCGTGTGGTTCGGTGCGGTCATCCGCGCGGACAATACCGCCATCGTCGTCGGCGAACGCAGCAATGTGCAGGAAGGCGCGATGCTGCATTCCGACCCCGGCGCGCCGGCCACGGTCGGCGCGGAGTGCACGATCGGCCACCACGCCATCCTGCACGGCTGCACCATCGGGGACCGCGTGCTGATCGGCATGGGCGCGATCGTGCTCAATCATGCCGTCATCCCGGACGACTGCATCGTCGGCGCGGGCGCGCTGGTCACCGAGGGCAAGACGTTCGAGCCGGGCAGCCTGATCGTCGGCAG
>NZ_LSKG01000030.1:0-6368 GCF_001557005.1 Sphingomonas sp. CCH15-F11
CCATCCGTCGGACGCTGCGCTGGTGGACAGCCCCCACCCCCGACCCCTCCCCTGAAGGGGGGCTTAAGGAGGTCGAGGTGGAGAAAATTTTGGGGATTTCGCGCGAGAGGAGCATGGGGTGATGCTATTGTTGATTTTCTGCGTAGCAATACTCCTATGCCAGTTTGTTATTTCATCTATAATATTCTTCATTGTATTCAACACTGTATTTCATAAAAAACCCTTTAATTATGTTATCGCTTTAATCTCGCCGGCAATATTGTTTGGTTGGGTATATAGTTGGGATGGGGATTTGGGAATGCGAATATTTTTCGTTGTATTGTTATTCGTAATTTTCTCTATTCCTTTTTATTTGATATCACTTTTGTCGACGAAATATGGAGAGAGAGTTGGTTCTGGTCTTCATAAGCTTCTATTTCCAAATCCTGACGTAATTTAAACGTTCATTTATCATTAAGATCGCGATCATCCATGCTCGAAATCGATAACCTCCACGCCGAAATCGACGGCAAGCCGATCCTCAAGGGGCTGTCCCTCACCGTGAATGCGGGGGAGGTGCATGCGATCATGGGGCCGAATGGCGCGGGCAAGTCGACGCTGGGTTATGTGCTGGGCGGGCGGCCCGGTTATGAGGTGACGGGGGGATCGGTGCGGTTCCAAACAGCCGTCACCCCGGGCTTGACCCGGGGTCCCGCTTCTTCTTCTGACGCGCAAGGCAGCGGGGCCCCGGATCAAGTCCGGGGCGACGAAGGGTGGGTTGATCTCCTTGATTTAGACCCGCATGAGCGCGCGGCGGCGGGGCTGTTCCTGGGCTTTCAATATCCGGTCGAAATTCCTGGCGTGTCGAACGTCCAGTTCCTGCGCGAGGCGCTGAATGCGCAGCGCAAGGGGCGGGACGAGGCGCCGCTGTCGGGCGCGGAGTTCCTGAAGCTCGCGCGGGCCCAGGCCGCGGCGCTGGGCATGGATGCCGAAATGCTGAAGCGCCCGGTCAATGTCGGGTTTTCGGGCGGCGAGAAGAAGCGCAACGAGATGGTGCAGATGGGGATCATCGCCCCGCGGTTCGCCATCCTGGACGAGACTGACTCCGGCCTCGACATCGACGCGCTGAAGGCGGTGGGCGACGGCATCAACCGGATCATGCGCGCGCCCGACAAGGCGGTGATCCTGATCACGCATTATCAGCGGCTGCTCGACTATGTCCGGCCCGATTTCGTCCATGTGCTGGCCGATGGGCGCATCGTGCGATCGGGCGGGGCGGAGCTGGCGCTGGAACTGGAGCGCGAAGGCTATGCGGGGGTGGCGGCGTGAATATTGCCGTGCTCCCCACCCGGCGTGACGAGGCATGGCGCTATGCCGATATCGACGCGCTCGCCCGCGTCTGGCCGCGGCTGGATGCCCCCGAGAAGATCGTCGTTGCGGCCGGTGCCTCGCACACGCTGTTGATCCCCGCGCTGGAGCCGGTGGACGGGGTTGCGGTGCGCGCGATCGAGGCGGAGCTGGGCGAGGGCGCGACGCTCAACGTCCAGGCGCTGGTTGCGGGATGCGACTATGGTCGCCTGTCGATCGGCGTGCGGCTGGCGCGCGGCAGTCATTTCGAGTTGGGCGGCGCGATCCTGGGATCGGGCGACCAGACGCTGGAAATCGTCACCGACGTGCATCATGCCGAGCCGGAAGCGACCAGCAACCAGACGGTGCGCAACGTGCTGGGTGGTCGGGCGACGGGCAGCTATATCGGCGCGGTGCGCGTCGCGCGCCATGCGCAGAAGAGTGACGGCAGCCAGTCGGTCAAGTCAATGCTGCTCGACCGGACGGCGACCGCCAATGCGGTGCCGCAGCTCGAAATCTTTGCCGATGACGTGAAGTGCGCCCATGGCGCGACGGTGGGCGAGCTTGACCGCGCTGGCCTATTCTACATGGCGGCGCGCGGCATTCCGCCGGCGCTGGCCAAGCGGCTGATGCTGCAGGCGTTCCTGGCGGAGGCATTCGCGCAGGCGGGGGACGACGGCGCGGCGCTGGAAATCGCGGCGCAGGCGCGGCTGGAGGCGATGCTGGGTGACAAGGGTGGCGGGCATGGGTGAGTTGGTAAGTGCCGGCGAGGCCCTCACCCAACCCTCTCCCGCAGGCGGGAGAGGGCTAGAAGCGCCACTTGATGTGCGGGCGGATTTCCCGGCGATTCCGGCGGGGTGGGCGTATCTGGATACGGCGGCGACGGCGCAGAAGCCGCAGGCGGTGATCGATGCGATTACGCGCGGTTATGACACCAGTTATGCGACGGTGCATCGCGGCGTTTACCGGCGGTCGGCCGACATGACGATCGCCTATGAGGCGGCGCGGGCGCGGGTGGCGACTTTCCTGAATGCGCGCGATGCGGGGGAAGTGGTGTTCGTGCGCGGCGCGACCGAGGGGATCAACCTGGTCGCGCAAAGCTGGGCGGCGAGCCAGCTCAAACCGGGCGACCGCATCCTGCTGTCCGCGCTGGAGCACCATTCGAACATCGTGCCGTGGCAGCTGGTCGCCGACCGCGTGGGGGCCGCGATCGACGTGGTGCCGCTGACCGCGGATCACCGCATCGACCTGGACGCGATGGCGGCGATGCTGACGCCCGCGCACAGGCTGGTCGCGCTGGCGCATGTCTCCAACGTGCTGGGATCGGTGCTGGATGCGCGGCGGGCCGCCGACCTGGCGCATGGCGTGGGCGCGAAGCTGTTGCTCGACGGATGCCAGGCGGTGCCGCGGATGACGGTCGACGTCCAGGCGATCGATTGCGATTTCTACGTCCTGTCGGCGCACAAGCTTTATGGTCCGACCGGCATCGGGGCGTTGTGGGCGCGCGCCGAGCTGCTCGAGGCGATGCCGCCATGGCAGGGCGGCGGCGCGATGATCGACCGGGTGTCGTTCGCGGGCACGACCTATGCCCCGCCGCCGGGCCGGTTCGAGGCGGGGACACCGCACATCGTCGGCGCGCTGGGGCTGCACGCGGCGATCGACTATGTCGAGGCGATCGGGCTGGAGCGCATCCACGCGCATGAAGCCGAACTGGTGGCGATGACGCGCGACGCCTTGTCGCAGATCAATTCGGTGACGCTGTTCGGGCCCGAGAATTCGGCCGGGATCGTGAGCTTTGCGGTCGAGGGCGTGCACCCGCACGACATCGGCACCATATTGGACGAGAGCGGCGTGGCGATCCGCGCCGGGCACCATTGCGCGCAGCCGCTGATGGACGTGCTGGGCGTGCCGGCGACGGCGCGGGCGAGTTTCGGGGTGCACAGCCAGGCGGCGGATGTCGAGCGGCTGGTCGAGGGCATCAAGCGAGTGACGAGGATCTTCGGATGAGCGACGAACCGGGTTTCAGGATCGAGGAAGTCGACGCGGTCGCGCCGCCACCGCGTGCCCGGGTGCAGGACGCGCCCGAAGGTGCGACCGAAGGCCCGCGCCGGCGCGACTATCTGGACGGGTTCCTGGCGCAGAAGCCCGAGGGCGTGGCCCCCGACGCGCCGGGCGGCGAGATTTACGAGAATGTCATCGCGGCGCTCAAGGAAATCTATGACCCGGAAATTCCGGTCAACATCTATGAGCTCGGCCTGATCTATGGCGTCGAGGTGAGCGCGGAGGGGCATGTCGACGTGATGATGACGCTGACGACGCCGCATTGCCCGGTTGCCGAAACGATGCCGGGCGAAGTCGAGTTGCGCGTCGGCGCGGTGCCGGGCGTCGGCACCGTCGACGTCAACCTGGTGTGGGATCCGCCCTGGGACCCGGGCAAGATGTCCGACGAGGCGCGGCTCGAATTGGGAATGCTGTGATGACCACGACGACCACCACCCGCCAGCGGCCGGCCGCCGTGTTGCTGACCGAACGCGCCGAAGCGCGCATCGCCGAGCTGATGTCGCGCGCGCCCGCCGATGCGATCGGGGTCAAATTGTCGACGCCCAAGCGCGGCTGTTCGGGGCTGGCCTATTCGGTCGATTATGTCACCGCCGCCAACCCGATGGACGAGCGAATCGAGACGCCAGGCGGCACCTTCTTCGTCGATGGCGGGTCGGTTTTGTACCTGATCGGTTCGACGATGGACTGGGTGGAGGATGATTTCACCGCCGGTTTCGTGTTCAACAACCCTAACGCCAAGGGTGCGTGCGGGTGTGGGGAGAGCTTTACCGTCTGAGGGCGGTTGCAACGGATAGCCCCCACCCCAACCCCTCCCCTGAGGAGAGGAGCTTTGTGACGGTCACAACATTTAACCGTAGCGGTTAGATTTGCTTGACATCGTCACGCTGATCTGGCACATAACGGGAACGATGACGAATTGCGAGTCGGGCCGGGGCGGCGACGCCTTCCGGCCCGATTGCGTTTAGGGCGGCCAGCGGCGGTTCGGACAGTCAGGGGGAGGACCAAATGGCGCGGGCAAAGACACAGGCGCGACCACCCCGCAAGCGTACGCCGGGCGCGCGCTATACCAAGAAGGACATCGACCGGTTCCTGAGCGCGCTGGCGATGACGTGCAACATCCGGCGTTCGGCCAAGGCGGCGGGCATTTCCGAGGAAGGCGTGCAGCGCCGCCGCCGCGCCGATCCGGCGTTTCGCGCGGCGATGGCCGAGGCGCTGTCGGAAGGGTTCGTCCGGCTGGAGATGATGCTGCTGGAGCGCGCGCTCCAGACGCTCGATCCCGAGGATGAGGGCGAGCCCGCCGAAGCCGCTTCGCCAGAGCCGGTCAAGGTGCGGCGGAAGGCCGCGAATGGGCCGGAATTGTCGGAGCGCGCGATGCTGGCGCTGATCCAGCACCACCGCCAGGCGATCCGCGAACAGCGCGAGCGTGACGGCGGAAATGCTGCCGGCGCGCGCGTCGAGGAAGCGGATGCGCGCATGAAGCTGGACGCCATGTTCGAGCGGATGCGGGTCGCCCTTGCCGAGGATGAAGGACAAAAGCCGGCTGCGACAGGCGACGATGACGCGGGCTGACCCGGCGATGGTCGACCGGTCGATGATCGAGCGCGCGCTGCTGAACCCCGATGGCCTGGGGGCAAAGGTGCTGGCCGATATGGAGGAACGCACCGCCTGTCAGGTGCTGCACGATTGGCGGTGGTGGCAGCGGCCCGGACAAGTGCCGCCGCCCGGCGACTGGCGGGTGTGGCTGGTGATGGCCGGACGCGGCTTCGGCAAGACGCGGATGGGGGCGGAGTGGGTGCGCGCTGCCGCCGAAGCCGACGGCGCGCAGCGCATCGCGCTGGTCGGGGCGAGCATGCTGGAGGTGCGACGGGTGATGGTGGAAGGCGAGAGCGGGCTGCTGGGGATTGCGCCGATGGCAACGCGGCCACGCTGGGAGCCGTCAATCGGCAAGCTGAGCTGGGCCAATGGCGCGGTGGCTTATGTCTATTCGGCGGCCGACCCGGAGGGGCTGCGCGGGCCGCAGCATAGCCTGGCGTGGGCCGACGAGATCGCCAAATGGCCGCGTGGCGAGGAAGCGTGGGACAATCTGATGCTGACCCTGCGGTTGAACGGGGGGCAGGGGCACGGGCCACGGGTGATGGCGACGACGACCCCGCGCGCGGTGCCGCTGATCCATCGATTGAAGCAGGATGCCGGCGTCGTGGAGACGCAAGGGCGGACGCGGGACAATCGCGCCAACCTGGCCCCGGCCTTTCTGAATGCGATGATCGCCGCCTATGCGGGCACGCGGCTGGGGCGGCAGGAACTGGACGGCGAGCTGATCGAGGATGTCGAGGGCGCGCTGTGGACGCGCGCGACGATCGAGGCGTGCCGGGTGCGCGCGGCTCCATCGAGCGTGCGCGTGGTGGTCGGGGTTGATCCGCCGGCGGGTGAACAGGGCGACGCGTGCGGCATCGTCGCCGTCGCGCTCGGGGTGGATGGGCATGGCTATGTCGTCGCGGATTCGAGCGTCGCGGGCGCGTCGCCCGAACGCTGGGCAGCGGCGGTCGCGGCATGTGCGGCGCGACATGGCGCGATGCGCGTGGTGGCGGAAGCCAATCAGGGCGGGGCGATGGTGCGCAGCGTGCTGATGGCGGCGGACCACCGCCTGCCGATCACGCTGGTGCACGCGAGCCAGGGCAAGGCAGCGCGCGCGGAGCCGGTCGCGACGCTGTATGAAAGTGGGCGGGTGCACCATGTCGGGGCGTTCCCCGAGCTGGAGGATGAATTGTGCGGGCTGGTGGCGGGCGGCGGCTATGCCGGGCCGGGGCGGTCGCCGGACCGGGCGGATGCGCTGGTGTGGGCGCTGACCGAGCTGATGCTGGGGAAGCGGGCGATGGCGGGGGTAAGGGTGGTGTGAGGGTGGGCGCCGCGCAATAGCTTGGCTATTGCGCGACCCAGCGCTCGCCCCGGCCGGCGGGGCCGCAGGCTTCCGTCCGACGGCG
>NZ_LSKG01000031.1:0-38695 GCF_001557005.1 Sphingomonas sp. CCH15-F11
TGCCAGAGCTCGCGCTTCGGCCGCCAGCGGCACCGCAGGCGATGCGCCGCCGCCAATCGGGGCAACCGGGCCGGATCCGATGCGATCGATCGTCATGTCGTGTTCGCTTTCTTCTGTGCTTTCACCGCCATATCAGCACAGCCGGGCGACGAATGCGCTCCGCGATCCGATTAGGCGCGGTAATCGGATCGACTATCCGACCCGTCTCTTGCGCTATCAACGCTTGATCAGGCCACGATCGGTCAACTCGAAATCGCCCGGATCGCCGCCGAAGACTCGGGTGCCGCCCCGGCGCGCCATCCGGCTCAATTCGGCCACGCGCGACTCCATGCCGGCGGCGACCGCCGCTTCATGGATGCCGGCGGTGATGACGCCCTGGTTGATCAGCGTTTCGGCGAATTCCTGGCGCTTGGCGTCGGTCGGCAGCTTGCTGCTGATCGTCGGAAACGCCGCGCGAACCTGATCGCGGACTGCGGTCATCTGCGCGCGGGTGACGCGCCCGCGATAGTCGGTCGCGACGCCCCATTGCGCGACGAGATAGAAGGCAAGGGCATCCGCCGCGTCGTTGCGCGCCAGCCCCAGCCCGGGCGCCAGCCGGGCGAATTCGCGCATCGGCTTGCCCGACGTGACCATGGCGCGCATCTCGGCCCCGGAGCCCCGGGCGAGCTTCTCGGACTCGGTGGCCAGTGTCTGGGCGACCCGGGCGCTGACCGCGGCGCTTGGTCGGTAACGCGTTTGAACGGGCGAGGCCGGCTGCGCGGCTTCGGCGGTCAACGGAATGTTGCTGACCAATATGCCATTACCGACCTGCCAGGGGTCGATCGCGGGCGACAGGTCCTGTGCGACGGCGGGGAGCGCCAGTGTGACCGCAACGGTCCACCCGGCGCCGCCGGCAACCCGCCTGGCGATCATCGCCCCCCGGCGTTCCGTGCGTGCCGAAAGCCCGGATCCCGCATCACGCGCGATCGCCTGCGCGTGCGTCAATAGCCTGCCCTGGCGCAGAGCGCCGCGAGCCGTTGCGCCTTGGCGGGCGAAAGATTCGCCTGGTAGCTTTGCTTGTTCGCACAGATCGAGCGTGCGTCCCGCGACGCCAGTGGCGCAGACTGTTTGTTGTCGGAACGACGCTGGCGATTGGCCTCGGTGACGCCATGCTGCATCACCCGACCAAGCCCCTCGACCGTGGGGTCCCATGTCGGCATGTCCTGGGCGGCGGCGGTTCCGATACCGGCGAAAGCCACCGCGACGACGGCGAGATACTTGATCTGGGGCATACGCTTCACCTCGCTCTCTTGGTAAGTCGGGAAGGGGGGCCGCGCAATGCACGAGCCCCCCAAGCGTTTTGAAATCAGGACGAATTACCCCTTGCGGGCCATGTTCGCCATGCCTTCGCCGACCGCCTTCAGCGTGGTGCCCGACGCGTTGGAAACCATGCTGAACTGCTGGCCGAGCACGGTGAATTCGGTGGACAGGCTCGCCTTGCCGTCCTTGATCTGGTTGGACACCTGTTCCATCTCGTCGCCGAGCTTGTTGAGGGTGCTGCCCAGCGAGCGCGCCATCGCCATCAGCCAGCCCGGCGCCTTGCCGCCGGCGCGTGCCGAGCGAGCATCCTCGCTTTCGGCCGATTCGCGCGCCAGATCGAGGATCTGGTCAAAGGTGTCGCGCTGCGCCTGGCCGATCTGGGCCGCCGTATCGCCGGCCTCGTTGCCCAGCGCCTCGATCGCTTCGTCGAGGTTGCGCGCGGTGCCCTGCACATCGCCGAACGAGCTGGAAAACGCGCCCTGCGCCATTTCGATGGCCGACTGGGGCAGGCCCATCTGCTGGCCGAGCTGCTGGATGAACTGCTGGCCGATCTGCGAGACGACCTGCGTCGCCAGCTGCGCGATGATACCGCCCATCGGGCCCATGGCCGCGGTGGCGAGCAGGGAAACGGGATTGAAACCGCCGATGCCGAACATATGCCTTCTCCTCAAAAGATGCGTCGCGCTCCCATGCCGCCGGAGCCGGGGCGGGACGGCGGCGTGGCGGGGATCGCTGGCCGCCGTCGTCGACACTCTTGTCCTCCAGTTTCGCCTGCACCTCACTCACCGATCCGACTAGCGCGGCTAGTCGAATCGCTTAGCTGGCTGCCGTTTAGTTGAGCGGGTGAAAGAGCAGGCCGGCCAGCGCATTGAGCTCGCGCACGCCATCAAGCTCGAGCTTGCGGCACATGTTGTTCAGGTGGACACGCACCGTATTCTCGCTGATCGCCAGCAGCGTGGCGATGTCGGCATTGGCCCTTCCCCAGCCCAGAAAGCGCAGTACCGCCACCTCGGTCTTGGTCAGCGTCTGGATGCCGGTCACGTGCCGGTCGGGAATGCGCGAGCGCGGGATGCGATATTCGCCGACCAGCTGCGCCTCGGTTTCGGCCTGCGCGTCCGCCTTGCGCAGCAGCCGCATCAGCTCGCGCAGCCGTGCCTCCTCGTCCTGTGCTTCGCCGGGGCTCATCGCGCCAATGCTCCGATCAGTGCGCGGACGACGTCGTTGCGCGACGCGATCTCGCCCACCAGCAGCTGCGCGAACAGCGGAATCAGCATCAGGACGAGCGCGGTCGCCGCCCATGCCTTGATCGACATCGACAGCTGGAAGACGTTGAGCTGCTGGGCAAAGCGGTTGAGCAGGCCCAGCGAAGCGTCGACGACGTAGAGGAACACGATCACCGGTGCCGCCAGCACCACCGCCAGGGTCATCAGTCGGCCGAACTCGCCCTCGAACAGGACAAGCCCGCGCATGTCCAGCGACTGCCAGTCGGCGGTCATCGGCCAGATCGCGAAGCTCTCCAGGATGGTCGCGACCAGGAGCATCAGCCCGCCGACGGAGGCGAAGAGCACGTTGGCGAGCCGGGCGAGCAACGCGCCGTTGAGCGAAACCTGGTTGCCGCCCAGGGGCTCGAGCACCTGGCCGATCGTCGCGCCGACCTTGGCATCGATGATTTCGCCCGCCGCCTCCATCGCCCAGAGCAGCGTGCCGAAGAAAAAGCCGATGACGACCCCCGCCACCGCTTCCTTGAGCAGTAGCCGCGCCCAGGCAAAAATGCCCAGCGCGGCCGGGTCGATACCCGTCGTCATCCAGTAGGCGACGCCGCCCAGCGTCAGGATCAGGCTGTTGCGCACCATCGGCGGCACCGTGTCGGGCGCGAACAGCGGCAGAAAGGCAAAGGCGGAGCCGAACCGGGCGGAAGCCAGCGCCACGATCAGCAGCTGGTCCATCCATCCGGTATCCGGGGTCATCCGCGCACCATGCCGGGGAAATTGACGAAGATCGTGTCGGCAAAGCGGTACAGCGTGGCCGCCAGCAGCGACGCGGTGACGAACAGCGTCAGCACCACCGCGAAGAATTTGAGCGTGTATTGCAGCGTCTGTTCCTGAAGCTGGGTCGCGGCCTGGACGATCGCCACGAGCAGCCCCACCGCCGATGCCGCGATGATCGGCGGCGCGGACAACAGCAGCACCAGCCACAACGCCTCGACGGTGACCCCGACGATCGATTCGGTCACGATCGCGCTCCGCTGGCCCGCATCCGGCTAGACATAGCTGAGCACCAACCCGTGGCTGATCTTCACCCAGCCATCGATCAGCACGAACAGCAACAGCTTGAACGGCAGCGAGATGGTGACCGGCGACAGCATCATCATGCCCAGCGCCAGCAGGATGTTGGAGATGACCAGATCGATGACCAGGAAGGGAAGAAAGATGAGGAAGCCGA
Source organism: Sphingomonas sp. CCH15-F11 (assembly GCF_001557005.1). Lineage (NCBI taxonomy): Bacteria > Pseudomonadati > Pseudomonadota > Alphaproteobacteria > Sphingomonadales > Sphingomonadaceae > Sphingomonas > Sphingomonas sp. CCH15-F11. Next base: position 3,742 of record NZ_LSKG01000031.1, read on the forward strand.
TCTGGAACGCGACGGTCAGTTCCTTGACGACGAAGGCGGGAATGACGACGATGAAATCGGTATCGCGCGCGGGCGCGGTGCCCGACCGCTCGGCGACGCGCGCCTGAGTGCGCTGAAAGAATGCACGCTCGCCGGGGTCGCTGTGGCGGATCAGGAATGCGCGCAGCGGCTCTTTCGAACGATCGGCGGCGGCAAACAGCTGGTCGGTCTGCGCCGGCACCTCGGTCTCGCCCGACGCCGCCGCCATCTGCTGGATCGTCGGGTACATGACATAGAGCGAGAGGATCAGCGCCAGGCCGTTGAGCACCAGATTGGGCGGCACCTGCTGAAGCCCGAGCGCGTTGCGGATCAGGCTGAGCACCACGACAATCTTGGTGAACGACGTCACCATCACCGCAAAGAACGGCGCGAGCGCGATCAGCACGACCGTGACGAGCGCGGAGCCCGGCGTGAAGCTCGACAGGTCCATCGCTCAGTGCTCGCTCACCAGCGCATCGACCAGCACGCCATAGCCATCGCCGACCCCGACCAGCGTGCCGCGGGCAAAAGCGCGACCGCCCGCCAGCAGCTCGACCCGAAGCGCGCCGTCGGCGGCCTCGACCGGCAGCACCGCACCCTCGCGCACCGCCTGCAGCCGGCCAAGCGGGATCGCCTGGCGGTCGAGCGCGATCGTGACGGGCACCGCGAACCGCGCCGCGGGGGGTTCGGCGCCCGGTATGTCGGCCGGTGCGGGCGCAACGCCGGTTTCGGGATCATCCGCCATTCGGGACTCCTTGCGTGAACGCAGTCGGGGTGAAGACGCGCGTGCCGGGATCGAAGCGCCCGCGACATGGAGGCACGCCGTCGGCGTCGAGCACGGCATCGAACGGGCCTGCGCCGATCAGCACCAGGTCGCCGGCACCCAGCTCGGCGGCGTCGAGGGGCGACAGGCGAGGGCCGGGGAAGTGCAGGCGACCGTCGAGCGTGACATGCGCCGCCAATGGCGACGCGAAGGGTCCGGTGGCCGCCAGCAGCGCCAGGTCCTGCGGCACGATCAGCCATAGCCGGTCGGCGACGCCCCGTCGGGCATCCAGCGTCGCCAGCTCGACCGGCAGCCCGCCGGCCGGAGGCCGGGGGTCGACACGCTCGGGGTCGATCGCGATGCCGAGCGCGCGTTCGATCAGGGCGAGCAGCGGTTCGAACCGGTCGATCAGCTCGACCGCGGCGACGCCGTCGACGCCGGGCGAGCCGCAGGGTGCGCCGCCGTGCCGGTCGAAGCCGATCGCCGCGCCGTTGCCGCATATGACCCAGTCGCACAGCGCGCCGGGTGGCCCGACGATCCGGGCCCGGACAACGCCGTCGTCGACGACCCAGCCGTTCAGCGCGCCGAGCAGGCGGTTGCGCCGATCGGCATCGTCCGCGTCGACCTGCGGCAAGGTGGCGATCAGGTCACGCATCGGGATTCTCCGACGTCGCCAGACGGCCGCCTGCGCCCGCCGGCCAATGGCGCAGCAGGGTGACGCCGCCGGAGGTCACCCCGATCAGCAGCACTTCGTCATTCACCTCGATCATCGCGACGCGCTCGTTCTGGCCGACCGGCAGTGCGCGCAGGAAACGGATCGTGCGATCGTCCTCGCCACGCACACCGGTGAAGCGGTCCTGCCAGCGTTTGAGCGCGCGCAACGCGATCCAGGCGAGGCCGAGCACGATCGCGAGCGCGATCACCACCGCCAGCAGGCTGGACAATACCGCCAGAATGTTCATTCGGCATCCTCGCGGATCGGCTGGACATCGCCTGCGCGGGCGCGTCGGGCCCACAGGATGATCTCGGCAATGGCGTCGAATTCAGCTTCCGGGATGATCTCGTTGATCTCGGCGGTCGCCCATAGCCGCCGGGCCAGCCCGACATTGCGCACGATCGGCACGTCGGCCTCGACCGCCGCCTCGCGCATCGCGGCGGCTAGCGGCCCCTCTCCCTTCGCCGCGACCATCGGAACCGGACAGTCCGCCGGGTCATAATCCAGCGCGATGGCGAGGTGGGTCGGATTGGTTAGCAGGACGTTGGCGTTGCGGCTGGCCTGCACCGCATTGCGGTTCGCCCATTCCTCGTGCAGCTGGCGACGCTGTGCCTTCAGCATCGGGTCGCCTTCATTGTCCTTGTGTTCCTGGCGAATGTCGCGCCGGCTCATCATCAGCTTCTTGATGTAGCGGTGCTGCGTCCATAGCCGGTCGGCCAGCGCGACGAGCAGGAAGATCGCCACTGACCAGGCGACCAGCTGGATCGTCAGCGCACGCAGTAGGTCGAGCACCGCGGCCGCGATCCCCGATCCGCTGCCGGGGAACGGCATCCACGCGGCCGCATGCGCCAGCGCGGCATATTCGTCGACCGATCCGGCCAGCACGATGCCGGCGGCGCCAAGCACCAGCAGCGCCTTGATCAGCGTCTTGGCGAGCTCGAACAGATTGTCGAGGCTGATCATCCGCTTCAGTCCCTCGACCGGGTTGAGCGTGTCGAGCTTGGGCTTCAGCTTCTCCGTGCTGAACAGGGCGCCGACCTGAAAGAATTCGCCCGCGACGCCCATCACCGCCGACGGCAGCAATGTCGCCGCGGCCGCCAACAACACGATCGCGCCGGCCGACCATCCCACCACGCTCAGCGACGTGCTGAAATTGCCCGAGGTCGCGCGCGCGACGGCGAGGTCGGCAAAGGCGGCGATCCGCACGCCGATGAAGCCGGCCGCGCCGAGGAACAGCAGCAGCCACATGACGAGGCCGATCGCAGCGCCAAAGTCCTTCGACTTCGCCACATCGCCCTTGTTGCGGGCGTCGCGCAGCCGCTTGAGGGTCGGCTTCTCGGTCTTGTCGCCGCCGTCATTCTTCTCGGCCATCCACTGCTCCGGTTGGCGTCAGACGAACGCCCGGGAAGACTAGGAATTATTGCAAGCAAGTCGCGGATAATAGATCAGTTCATGACTCATATCGCTAGGCAAAGGATGATGGCAGATTGGTGACAGCGTCAAGTAAATGCCGGGACAGTGTGGCGATCCGAGTGATTTCCAGGACATTACGATCCCGCAATGAAAAGCCATTTATTGACGAAAAGTTGTTACGTGTATCATCTGGCCGCAGCGAAAACTCCATTCACCGTAAATGAACGCACGGTTCATCGCACTTGGCACACTTCCTACTTGATACAGAGGACAAAATTGCAGCATTCGCAGCACGACGGCGCGAGCAGAAGCGAGTCGGCGTGATGCCCTGACTTCCGGACTTTCCAGTCCGCGAACGGGTTTCGGGTGCGTAACAGACGGTGTGTGGAGATCGTGTGCATGATCGAAGCCCGGGTAATCATTCAATGCGCTGCGGCAGCTTTACTGTCGGTATCGGTATTATCGGCAAAACCGTCTTTCGCGAAGGACCCGTTCAATACGGAAGTTCTTGACGAATGCCCGATCGCGTCCAAAATCCGGACGGCGACATCTTCACCTCAATTGCGATCGTCCTCACTGGCTGCCTGTACGGACCGGATGGTCGCCACCCCGACGGTGCCGGTCCAGCCGGGACCGGACATCGTGCGGATCATCGGGGTCAAGCCCGATCCCGAGGACGCGCGCAATGCGTCCGGCGCGTCGCAGTCCAGCTGGTCGCCGCCGACCGCTCCGGCCGGGACGGTCACGCGGCTTTCCTATTCGCAGTTCGACGACGTGATCGGCCGCGCGGCAAGCCGGCATCGCATCGACCCGCTCTTCCTGCACGCGGTCATCGCCACCGAGTCGGCCTATCGCGCGCGCGCGGTGTCGAGGGCGGGTGCGCGCGGGCTGATGCAGATCATGCCCGCGACCGGCCGCGGGCTGGGGGTGGCCGACCCTGCATTGTTCGATCCGGCGACCAACATCGACGCCGGCGCCCGCCACCTGAAGCGGTTGCAGCGGCGCTACGGCACCAATTTCGAGCTGATCCTGAGCGCGTACAACGCCGGGGAGGGCGCCGTCGCCCGCTATGGCAACCGCGTGCCGCCCTATGCGGAAACCCGCAACTATGTCGGTCGCGTGATGGCGCGTTATCAGCAACTTCGCAGCGGAACCGGGCCGGGCCGGTGAGTTTCGCCGCCATGCTCGCGAAGCTGCCGAGGGGCGGCATTCGCGCCGCCGACCTGTTGCTTGTCGGCCTGGTCGTCGCCGTCGTCGGCCTGCTCATCCTGCCGCTGCCTGCGGTCGTCCTCGACCTCTTGATTGCGGCGAACATGACGATCGGCGTGCTGCTGCTGCTCAGCACGCTCTACATCGCCAAACCGCTCGACCTGTCGACCTTCCCGACCGTCCTGCTCCTGTCGACGTTGTTCCGGCTATCGCTGTCGATCGCGACGACGCGGATGATCCTGACCGAGGCGCATGCCGGCGCGATCGTCCAGCAGTTCGGCGAGATGGTGGCGGGCGGCGACCTGATCGTCGGGATCGTCGTGTTCCTGATCATCACGATCGTGCAGTTCATCGTCATCTCGAAAGGGGCCGAGCGCGTGGCCGAGGTGGCGGCACGGTTCAGCCTGGACGCCATGCCCGGCAAGCAATTGTCGATCGACAGCGACCTGCGCTCGGGCCTGATCGACAAGGACGAAGCGCGCGCGCGCCGCCGCACGCTCGAGCTGGAGAGCAAGCTGCACGGCAGCCTCGACGGCGCGATGAAGTTCGTGAAGGGCGATGCGATCGCGTCGATCGTGATCGTTCTCGTCAACCTGATCGGCGGGCTGGCGATCGGCGTGTTCAACCGCGGCATGTCCGCGGGCGACGCGGTCCACACCTATTCCATCCTGACGATCGGCGACGGCCTGGTCGCCCAGCTTCCCGCATTGTTCAGCGCGATGGCGGCGGGGTTGCTGGTCACGCGCACGACCGACGAGGACAAGGACCGCGAGCTTGGCCCGGCAATCGCGCGCCAATTGTCGGGCAAGCCGCGCGTCCTGTTCATCGCTGCCGGGCTGTGCGTGCTGCTGGGGCTGATCCCCGGTTTTCCGACGCTGGTTTTCCTCGCGCTCGCGCTTGCGCTGGCCTTTGGGGGCGCGTGGCAATTGCCCGCCGGCCGGGTGTGGATCAGCGGCCGCGCGCGCCGGCTCGACAGCCGCCCGGCGGCGCTGCCCGATCGGATCGAGGCGCGGCCCGGCGCACTGGCCCCGGTCAAGCCGCTGGTGCTGGAACTGTCGGCCGACGGACTGGATGCAGCGATGGTCGCCACGCTGAGCGCAGAGGCGAGCCGCCTGCTGGATCGCATCCAGGCGCGGATCGGCCTCGCCGTCCCGCCGATCGAGATCGCGCCGGGGGCGGGCCAGCGCGGACGCTGGGCGCTGTTCGTCAACGAGGCACCGGTAGCGTCGGGCTGCTTCGACCCGGGCGAGGTCGACCGGGTCCTGCCCGAGGTCGAGAACGCATTGCGGCGCAATGTCGGCCAGTTCCTGGGCCTGCAGGAGGTGACGACGCTGCTCAACCGGATCGGCGCGGAATATCCCGATGTCGTCAAGGAAGCGGTGCGCGCGGTGCCGACCGCCCGCATCGCGGAGGTCATCCGCCTGCTCGTCGAGGAGGAAGTGTCGCTGCGCAACCTACGCGACGTGCTGGAGGCGATCGCGGACGCCGGCCAGTCCGAACGCAACGCGATCCCCATCGCGGACATGACCCGGGTTGCGGTCAAGCGGTATCTGACCCCGCCCCTGTGCACCGACGGGCGGCTGCGCGTGCTGATCGTCGGCGCGACGCTCGAATCCTTTCTGCGCGACAATGTCCGGCCCGTCGACGGCGTGGCCCGTCTGGCGATGGAGCCCGAACAGGCGCGCACGATGATCGCGATGCTCAAGCGCGAGCTCGCCTCGTGCGGGGCGCGGGCGATCGTCACCGCGTTCGACCTGCGCCGGCCGCTGCGGCGGCTGATCGCCGGCGACGTGTTCGACACGCCCGTGCTCGCCTTCAACGAGCTGTCGCCCAGCGTGCCGCTCGACATCGTCGCGCAGTTCGACCGGACACCGATCACGATCGAGGAGGATGTGGGTTTGGGAGCTGCCGAATGACCGTGCGCCGTCTGATGACGACGATCCTTGCCACCGCCGGCCTGGCCCTGTCGGCGGTTCCCGCTGCGGCGGGCGACCCGCCCTTTGCCGATCGTCGCGTCGCGCTCAATGCCCGCAACGACGAGGTCGCGGCATTCATCCGCCGCTTCTTTTCCTCGGCCGGCCTGACGGTCAGCGTGGACCCTGCCGTCAAGGGCCGGATCAACGGCCGGTTCGAGGGCGCGGCCGCGACCGTGTGGAGCCAGATTGCGCGCTCGTTCAACCTCGTCGCCTATCATGACGGGTCGACGGTGATCGTCTATCCCGCCGGCCAAGTGCAGAGCCGCACGATCCCGGTCGTGTCGCGGCGCGGCGGCGAGCTGGTGTCGGCGGTCAACCAATCGGGACTTTCGGACAGCATCAACCAGGTCCGCGCCGTGTCGGAGGACGCGGTGCTCGCAACTGGCGTGCCCAAGTTCCTCGACCAAGTCGCGCAGCTGGCGAGCGCGCTGCCCACGCGGCCCGACATTCCGCAAACCGCCCAGATCAGCCCGGCGCGCGGCCGCGGCTATCAGCGGGTCGAGCCCTATGAGCTTCGCGTCTTCTATCTGCGCTATGCCCGCGCCGACGATACGACGCTGATGGCGGGTGGCCGCGAGCTGATCGTGCCCGGTGTCGGATCGACGCTCAGTCGCATCATGGGCGACGGCGCGCCCGTCGCCGGCAGCGTCTATGCAAGCTATGGCGGGCGCTCGGTGCGCCAGAGCCAGCCGCGCCTGGGCGGCCGGGGGTTGAACGCCGTGCCGCCCGGTCCCGCGCAGACGCCCCAGATCGCGCCCTATGAGGACGAACTGCTCGGCTTGCCGCCGGGCCCTGCGGTCGCGGCAGAGAGCGGGCCGGGCTATGCCCAGCGCGGTCCCCGCATCGCGATCGATCCGTCGATCAACGCGGTCGTCGTGCGCGACCGGCCGGAGAACATGCCCGCTTATGAAGGGCTGGTCCGCGCCCTCGACGTCCGGCCGATGATCGTCGAGCTCGAGGCGACGATCATCGACCTCAACATCGACCGCCTGCGCGAGCTGGGTATCAACTGGCGGATCCAGAGCGAAGGCTTCAGCTCGCTGTTCGGCGGCGACATCGTCCGTCGCACCGGCGATCCCGCCGTCGACTTCACCCGGCTCGGCCAGGTCAATCGGGGCCTGTCGCTGTCGGGGGTGATCGGGTCCAACCGCGAATTCATCGGGCGGCTGAGCGCGCTGGAGGAAAAGGGCGCGGCCCGCGTTGTGTCGCGGCCCCAGATCGTCACGCTGTCGAATGTCGAGGCGGTGTTCGACCGCACCCGGACCTTCTATGTCCGCGTGGCCGGCGACCGCCAGGTCGACCTGTTCAACGTGACCGCCGGCACCGTGCTTCGCGTCAACCCGCATGTCCTGTACGACAACGGCCGGACGCGCATCCGCATGGTCGTGGGTGTCGAGGATGGCGCGGTGCTCGATGCCGAGGTCGACGATATCCCGATCGTGGATCGCGCCAGCGTCAATACTCAGGCGATGATCAACGAGGGCGAGGGGCTGCTGCTGGGCGGACTGACCGTCAATGCGGATTTCGATGCGGAGACCAAGATCCCGCTGCTCGGCGACATTCCGGTGCTGGGCGAGCTGTTCAAGTCGCGCAGCAAGCGCCGGCAGAAGACCGAGCGGCTGTTCCTGATCACCCCGCGGATCATCCCGATCGACACGGTGGCGGTCCAGCCCGCCGCAGCCACCCCGCCGGTTCCGATCGCGCCGGCACCCGTCAAGCCCAAGCGACAGCGCAAGCGGAGATAGCCATGGCCCGTGCCGATCCCCCCGCGCCCCACATCGTGCGGATCCTCGAAGGCCGGCTGGCCGGGCGCGAACACCCGCTCGGCATGGCGGACCGGCTGTGCATCGGCCACGGTCTGGCCAACGACATCGTGCTGCGCGGCACCGGAACGCGCGACGGCGTCATCGAACTGACCCGCCAGGATGACGCGGGCACGATCCGCCTGCGCGTCATCAGCGGCCAGGCCGAGCTGTTGGGCCGGACGATGGGGCCGGAGGACTCGGCACAGCTCCCGCCCTATCTGCCGTTCCGTTTCGGCGAATTCCTGATCGCGCATGGCGAGCGCGGCGCCGATCGCTGGGACGAGGCGCTGGCGATTGCTGCGTCGCCGTGCGGCGCGCCAGCGGTGCCGCTGCCCGCGCCCAGCATGTCCGCCCAAATCGCGGGTCGTGCGCGCGGCACGCTGGAGGCCGCGATCGACCGGATCGGCATCATGCGGCTCGGGGTGGTGACCGCGTCGATGGTGCTGTTGCTGGCCGCATCGGGTCCGCTGGGTTCGGCGATCGAGCAGCAATGGTCCGGACCGGGCGCGCTGCAGGGCCGGCTGGCGGACGCCGGACTGGGCGACCTCTCGGTCAGTCGCAACCCGGCCGGCGGGCTGATCGTCAGCGGCATGGTTTCCGACGAAGGCGACCTGATCCGGTTGCGTACGCTCGCCGCCGAGCAGGGTGTGCCCGTGATGGTCGACGTGACGTCGGCGGCGTCGATCGCCAGCGCGGCAACCGACATCCTGCAGGCCCAGGGGCTGCCCGCGCGCGCGGAGCCGCTGGGGCTGGGCAGCATCGCGGTGATCGCGCCCTATCTGTCCGACGACCGCGAGCAGCAGCTGGTCCGGCTGTTGCGCCGCGACCTGCCGGGGCTGCGCCGTGTCGCCTTCCGGCTGGATCGCGCGGCCGGCGGCGATGCGCTGCAATCCTTTTTCGCGCGCAGCGGCACCGGCCTGGCCAGCGTCGTCGCCGATCCCGGCCATATCGTGACCGCCGACGGCGCGCGCTGGTTTCCCGGCGCAATCCTGCCGACCGGGCATCGGCTGGTGTCGGTCGAGGCCGGCCGGGTGCGCTTCGAGAAAAATGGCCGGACCGAGGAAATCCGGCTGTGACGACTATCTGAGAGGAGTAATGCGATGACCGATATCACCCCCACCTACGGCCTCAACGCGCTGGCCGCCGCCCCGATGAGCGCCGGGCCGATGGACCGCAGCCGGACCCCCGCCAACTGGTTCGAGGCCTTTGCCGGTGCCTGGGGCAAGGCGCTCGACAATCAGGCGGCGGCGATCGAGCAACGCTCCGACCTGATCGCCAATGAAGGCGGCGACACCCCGTCACAGATCACCCAGCTGACCGCCGAATCGATGAAGATGAGCTTTTTGTCGCAAAGCTCGCACAGTTCGCTCGACAGCGTGTCGAAGGCGCTGGAAACCATGGCGCGGAAGGGCTGACCATGTCGATCGAAGCCCTTGCCGCCGCGGCCGCCGCACCGGTCGAGCCGCTGGTCGTCGACCTCGCCCCGCCCGTTCCACAGCAACCGGGTGCCGGCGCGCAGGGCGAGTTCGCCGCCGCGCTCGATCGCGCCTCGGCGATCGCACCGGGCGACGACGTGCCGCCCGCGCTCAAGGGGCTGCTCGAAACGCTCGACAAGGTGAATGTCGAGGCCAAGAGCGTGGCGGAATATGCGCGGTCGGCCGAATTGTCGGCGGGCGAGTTGACGCCGGGCGAGATGGTCCAGCTGACCATGCAGTGCCAGGAATTCATGTTCCACTGCCAGCTCACGTCGAACATCGCCAATCGCAGCTCGGACGGCATCCAGCAGCTGTTCCGTCAGCAAAGCTGAACAGGGCGGGACAAGGAGGACGCATGGCCTGGATCCGATCCTGCCGCCGCTGGCTCGCCATCGGCCTGATGCTGGCGCTGGCGGCGTGCGGCAATCAGGAACTCTATGGCAAGCTCAAGGAGAGCCAGGCCAACGAAATGATCGCGGCGCTGCGCAACGCCAATATCGCGGCCACCAAGCAGTCGAGCGGGGAGGGCGAATGGAGCGTCTCGGTCGCGCCCGCCGACTTCGCCCAATCGGTCGAGGTGCTGCGCAGCAATGGCCTGCCGCGCGACGAGTTCGCCTCGCTCGGCGACCTGTTCGCGAAGAAGGGCTTCGTCTCCTCCCCGACCGAGGACCGGGCGCGGCTGATGTACGGGCTGTCGCAGGAATTGGGCCGTACCGTCAGCGCGATCGACGGGGTGGTCGAGGCGCGCGTCCATCTGGCCATCCCCCAGCCCGATCCGCTGTCGGACAAGGTCAAGCCGTCGTCCGCGGCGGTGTTCATCAAGTATCAGCCGGGATTCGAGCTGCGCAGCCAGACCGGCGCGATCAAGTCGCTCGTCACCAATTCGATCGAGGGCTTGTCCTATGACAAGGTCTCGGTCGTCATGTTTCCGGCTCAGGCCGCGCCCGCGCGCAGCGGCATGTCGATGGCGAGTTTCGGCCAGCCCTGGCTCGCGGCGGTGCTGGCCGCCCTGGGCATCGGCGGGCTGATCGTCGCGCTGACGATGCGCCGGGGGCGGTCGACGCTGCCGGTCGTGCGGAGCGACCCTGAATGAGCGCGGCGGCGCGCCGCCGGCTGGTCGCGCGTGCGCGGCTGGCGCGCGATCACGGCGTGGCACCACGTCGGTCGGCCCGGCTCGCCGGCGCTCCTCCCAACGCGACCGTTTCGCTCGCCGAGCTGGCCCATTGGCCGGGCTGGCCCGCGGGTGCGTCGGACGCGCAGGCGGCGGCTTTCAAGCTGATCGCGCTGGTCGCCGCGCGCGACGCGCTGGGCCGCGTCATCGAAGGACACATGCTGCGCGCCTTTGCCGCGGAAGTGGGGGAAGGGGTGCTGGAGGCGGTGCTGGCGCTGCCCCCCGGTGGCGATCGTCCGCTGCCGCCGCCCGCCCAGTTGCGCGCGCAGGGCGAGGCGCTGGCGCGCGGGGCGCTTCCCGGCGCGTTGCGGCCCGCGGGCGCGCAAACGGCTGATCCCCAGGCCGCGCGGTTCGTGGCGATCGCCGAGGCGGTGGGCGAGGCCGAGACATGAGCTTCTACCTGATCCGCGCCAACCGCGACGCGCTGCTCGCCAGCGATCGGCCGATCGTGCGCGCCGCCGATCGCGAGCCGCTTGCCGACGCCGTTGCCCTGTTCGACATGCTGGAGCGCGAGCGACAGGCGGGGCGTGAGGCAGCGGCGACGGTCGAGCGCGAGGCGGCGGCGCGCGGCTTTGCGGCGGGCGAGGCGGCGGGCATGCAGCGTTTTGCGGACGCGGTCGCCGCCGTTGCCGGCGAGGCGCTGCGCCACCGTGAAATGCTCGAGCATCAGGTCGCCGAGCTCGCGTTGACGGCACTTCACCGGATGGTCGACACGCTCGATGACGAGGCCGTGATCCGCGGTATCGCCCGGCGCGCCGTGGCCGACCTGGTCGGTGCCGGGCCGGTAACGGTCGAGGTGTCGGAAAGCGTCGCGCCGGTCGTCGAGCGGGCGTTGGCAGAGATGGATGCCGGGGCGATCATCGTCCGCGGCGACCCTGCGCTCGATGATACGCAATGCCGGGTGATCGCGGGCGACAGCCGGATCATCGCCGACCGCGACGTGCAGATCGAAGCGATCCGTTTGCGCCTGGAACATGCCGATGACGCTTGAGACGCGTATCGATGCCATGTTCCGGGGGCTGGACGCGGCGCCCGTCGTCGAGCAGCGCGGGCGGCTGAAGGGCGCGGTCGGGACCGCGATCCGGGTCGCCGGCGTCACCGGCCGGATCGGCCAGACCTGTGCGCTGCTCGATGTGGCCGGACGCCCCGCGCTGCTTGCCGAGGTCGTCGGGATGAACGACGGCGAACTGCTGCTGTCGCCGCTGGGGGACCTGCGCGGGCTGTCGAGCGAGGCCGAGGTCATCGTGCGTGCCGGCGACGACCGGGTGCCCGTCGGGGATGCACTGCTCGGGCGCGTGCTCGATGCCCGGCTGGAGCCGCTGGACGGCGGTGCGCCGCCGCGCGGGTCGATGTCGCGTCCGCTCTATGCCGTCGCGCCCAACCCGATGACGCGTCAGCGGATCGACCGGCTGCTGCCCACCGGCGTGCGCGCCATCGACGGGCTGGTCCCGGTCGGGCGCGGCCAGCGGGTCGGTGTGTTCGCCGCCGCCGGGGGCGGGAAAAGCACCCTGCTCGCCATGCTTGCCCGCCAGGCGCGGGCGGACGTCATCGTCATCGCGCTGATCGGCGAGCGCGGCCGCGAAGTGCGCGAGTTCATCGAGGACAATCTGGGCGAGGAGGGGCTGGCACGATCGGTGGTCGTTGTCGCGACTTCGGATCGACCCGCGCTTGAGCGCGTGCGTGCCGCGCATGCCGCGACCGCCATGGCGGAGGGGTTCCGCGCGGAAGGCCGCCATGTCCTGTTGCTGATGGATTCGGTCACGCGCTTTGCCCGCGCGCTGCGCGAGATCGGGCTGGCGGCGGGCGAGCCGTCGGTGCGGCGCGGCTTTCCGCCGTCGGTATTCGCGGAGCTGCCACGCCTGTTCGAGCGCGCGGGGACCGATGCGGCCGGGGCGATCACCGGCGTCTACACCGTGCTGCTGGAGGACGAGGAGGACGACCCGGTCGGCGAGGAGGTGCGCTCGCTGCTCGACGGGCACCTATATCTGTCGCGCGCGCTCGCCCGAAAGGGGCATTATCCCGCGATCGACGTGCTGGCGAGCCAGAGCCGCCTGATGTCGCAGCTGTGCGACCCGGGCCAGATCGCGGCGGCGACCCAGCTGCGCGCGATGCTGGCCAAGCTCGCCGAGATCGAACTGATCGTCCAGGTCGGCGACTACCGGCCGGGCCAGGACGCGATGGCGGACCGCGCCCTGGCGATGCGCGAGGCGATCGACGGATTCTTGCGGCAGGGATCGCATGATGCATCGGACATCGCCCTCACCCGCACGCTGCTCAGGGGCTTTGAGGGATGACGCACGGCGCGGCAGAACTGGCGACGCTGTGCCGCCTGCGCGCGCGCGAGCTGGATCGTGCGCGCGACACGCTCGCCGCGGCGAGCGCGCACCATGCGGCGTGCGAGGCGGCGGTCACGCGCCTGGAGTTGACGCTCCGGGACCAGCATGTCGCGCTGGATGCGGCGCGCGCCGCCCGCTGTCGCGCGCCGGCCGATGAGATGATCCGGCTGAGCCTCGATCGTCGCGAAAGCGAGCTGCATGAAACGCAGGCGCTGTACGGCGCGGCGATCCAGCGACGCGCGGACGCCGCAACGGCATTGCGCGAGGCGCGCGCGGGCATGCTGCGGGCGCAAGCGCGCGAGGAAGCCGTTGCCGGCCTGCACCATCGCGCCTTGCGCGATGAGCGCCGCCGCCGCGACCGGCATGCCGAAAATGAACGCGAGGACCATCGGAGACGCGCATGATCGATGCACCACGGCCAGCTTCGCCCACGCCCACGCCCACGCCCGCTGCCGCCCGCGCACAGCGCGGCGACGCGGCCCCCCCACGCGCGCCCGCCGAGCCGTCCCCCGGGGATCGGTTTCGCCACGCGCTGAAACGGCTCGGACAGGCCCAGGATGATGCCGGGCCGCTCGCGGTCGCCGAAGGATGGTCGCGGCCGGAGCCGCTGCCCGGTCCGGTCGGCGGCGAAGCGCGGCCGGATCGTGACGATATGGCGGCCGTCCCGCCACCGGCGGGGAACAGGGTCGACGGGGCGCCCGCGCCGTCCGCGCCCCCGGCCGGCGCCGCCGTCGATGTTGCGTTCGCCGATGCCGACCGATTTGAACGCGCGCTGGACGCCGCTGCGCGGACGACGGAGACTCAGATCACCCTGCCGGCCGGGTGCGCCGCGCGCGAAGTCACGCTGGCGGTGGCCGCTGACGGAAACGCGTCGATGTCGCTCGACATGGACATGGACGAACGCGGCCGCCATGCCGATCCGACGGAACTGACCGCGCCGCTGGCGCGGCTTGGCATCCGGCTGATCGAAACCGAAGTGCTCGCGCGCCGGATGCGCGAGGCCGGGGACGACCGCGCCTAATCGATCCGACTAGCCCGCCTAATCGCATCGAGGAGCGCCCTCGATCGCGAATCATGTTCTTCTCGCCCATCGGAATAATGGTGCCGGGTGACGAACGATGGTCAGCGCAAGCGAGTCCGCCGCAGCGACAGCCAGCAGCCCGCCGGGCGCGATCGGCAGCGACCTGTCGCGGCGCGCCGGCGAGGCGGTCGCAAGCGCCAGCTTCGATGCACGCGCGCTGGCGGCGGACCTGAACGCGCGCGCCGCCGGCGACCCGGTCACGCTGCGCACCCTGACCACCCAGGTCGAGGCGCAGCTCTCGCCCGTGGAGCGCGGCGAGCTCGCCCGCGCGCTCGATGCCGCCAACGACAACGCGCTCGCCGTCGCCGCGTCTCCGGGGCCGGACCCCGTCCAGCTCGGCCTCGACCTTGGCCAGATGGCGCTCGACATCACCGGCCTGTTCGATCCGACGCCGATCAGCGACGGGGCCAACGCGGTCGTCTCCGCGGGCCGCGCGATCGGCTCGTTGTTCTCCGGTGATTTCGGCGATGCCGGTGGCCACGCGCTGAACGGCGTGATCTCCGGCGTCGCGATCGTCCCCGCGCTCGGCGACGCGGCGAAGCTCGGCAAGATCGGCAAATGGGCCGACACGATCAATGACGCGGTCGGCGCGGTGGCGCGCAACCCGGCACTGCGCGCCACGCTCGAGCCCGGGTTGCGCGCCGTCAAGGATGCCGTCGATGCGATCCCGCAATCGGCGATCGACGCGCTGCCGGCCGGCGCGCGCGACGCGATCGGGAACATGAAGCGCCAGCTCGACGACTTCTTCGCGCCGCGCGCCGCCGCCAATGCGGCGACCGCGACCAACCTGACCGCACGGGTCGGCGCCAACAGCGTGCAATGGACGGTCGATGCCAACGGCTATCCGACGCGCGTCACCGCCACCTTGTCCGAACTGCAGCCGAGCGGAACGCCGCGCGGCAACGCCGAACTCGACGCACAGGACGTCACCCGCGCGCGGGGCCTGTCCGATGACGATGCCGGCCATGTGATCGGCCACCGCTTCCTGGGCGACCAGGGCACGCGCAACATGTTCCCCCAGAATTTCAACTTCAACCGCTCCGCCTACAAGACGCTGGAGAATGAATGGGCCGGATGGATCCGCAACGGCGGTACTGTGCGGGTCGAGGTTGAGCTGATCGGCGGGACGGGCGGGCGTCCCGATCAGGTCGGCGCGACCTATGAAGTGTTCAACGACGCGGGACGCCGCGTCTTTGACAACCAGGAGCTGTTCGACAATGCTGCGGGGCAGCAGTTCCAGCGCGTGCCGAACGCCGACATGTCGCGGATCCTGAACCAATGATCGTGCTGGCGATGCCGGCGAATTCGGGTGACCAGATGCAGCAAGTCGCTTTCGACCGGCAGCGCGCCGACACGCTGGTTCAGGAAATCGGCAGCGAGATCGTGCGCGGTTCAAAATACGCCGCCCGGCCGTGGCAGCGGATCGCCGTCGTCGCGGAGATCGCCGATCGCAAGCGCCTGTTCGGATATATGTACTGGGACGGTGACCAGTGGGAGGCTGCGACGCCGGACGGCTTTCGGGCGCTGACGCTGTTTCAGGAGCTCCAGTCGGCGATGCGCGTCGCCGACAAGCCCGCGTGGAAAAAGTGCCTGGTCCGGATCGACCGTGCCAGCGGCGCCATCGACATCGACTTCGACTATGCCGGCGACAAATGGGTGCCCGACCCCGCCGACCCGGCGAAAACCGCGCGATCGCTGCTCTAGGTCCGGCGCGGCCCGCGGCACGACGCGGGCAATCGACGGTTGACCCTGCGCTTGCCGCAGTGCAGCAAGGTGCGCATGGCCAGCCTCCCCAGCGTCATCAACAACCCCGACATCCGGTTCCTCGGTCGCCTGCTCGGCGACGTCATCCGCGCCTATGATGGCGATGCGACCTATGCACGCATCGAACAGATTCGCGCGGCTTCGGTCGAACGCCATCGCCGCGCGGCGGAGGCCGGGCACGATGTCGCCGGCAATGGTGGCCCCGCCGACCCGCATCTGGCCGAACTGACGCTGGACGAGGCGCTCGCCTTTACCCGCGGCTTCATGTTCTTCTCGATGCTCGCCAACCTGGCGGAGGACCGTCAGGGCATCGCCGCCGAACCCGATGCCGATGTCGCGAATGCCGTCGCGCGGCTCGCCGAGGCCGGCATCGGCCGTGACCAGGTGCGCGCGCTGCTCGATCAGGCGCTGGTCGCGCCCGTCCTGACCGCCCATCCGACCGAGGTGCGGCGCAAGAGCCTGATCGACCACAAGAACCGCATCGCCGAACTGATGGCGCTGCGCGACGCGGGGCTGACCGAGACCGCGGACGGCGACCAGGTCGAGGAAGCGATCCTGCGCCAGATCGCGCTGTTGTGGCAGACGCGCGTGCTTCGCCCCGACCGGCCCAACGTCGCCGACGAGGTCGAGACCGCCCTGTCCTATCTGCGCGACGTGTTCCTGCCGGTGCTTCCCGCGCTGCACACGCGTTGGGACCGTATCCTGGGGGAGCGTGTGCCCGCTTTCGTCCGGCCGGGCAGCTGGATCGGCGGCGACCGCGACGGCAATCCGTTCGTGACCGCGGCATCGCTGCGCCTCGCGCTCGCGCGCGCAGCGGAAACCGTGCTCGTCCATTATCTCGATGCGGTCCACGCGCTCGGCGCGGAACTGTCGATTTCGACCCGCCACGCCGATGTCGAACAGGCGGTGCTCGAACTGGCGGCGGCGAGCGGCGACGATGCGGCGAGCCGCGTCGACGAGCCCTATCGCCGGGCGCTGTCGGGGGTTTATGCGCGGCTTTGCGCGACGCATGAGCGGCTGGCGGGCAAGGCCCCGCCACGCCCCGCCGGCATCGTCGCCGAGCCCTATGCCGATCCCGCCGCCTTCCGCGCCGATCTGGTCGCGATCGCCCGCGCGCTGGCGCATAGCGGCGATGGCGCGCTTGCCTCGGGCGGGGCGCTCGGTCGCCTGATCCGTGCGGTCGACATTTTCGGCTTCCATCTCGCCACGCTCGACATGCGCCAGAACAGCGCGGTGCACGAACGCGTCGTCGGCGAACTGCTCAAGGTTGCTGGCGTCGAACCCGATTATGCCGCGCTCGACGAAGCGGGGCGGGTCGCGCTACTGACCCGCGAACTGGCGAGTCCGCGTCCGCTGACCGTGCCGTCCGCCGGCTATTCGGACGAAACCGCGGGCGAGCTGGCGATCGTCCACGCCGCGGCCGAGGCGCATCGCCGTTACGGCCGCGGCTGCATCACCAACTACATCGTATCGATGAGCCAGTCGGTTTCCGACCTGCTCGAGGTCCATGTGCTGCTCAAGGAAGCCGGGCTGTTCGTGCCTGGCGAGGCGCCACAGGCGCATGTCATGGCGGTGCCGCTGTTCGAAACCGTCGCCGATCTGGAGGCGGCTCCGGCGATCATGCGCGACTGGCTGGCGATCCCGGCGGTCCGTACCATTGCGTGCGGCCGCGGGCGTCAGGAAGTGATGATCGGCTATTCGGATTCGAACAAGGACGGCGGCTATTTGACCTCGACCTGGCAATTGAGCCGCGGGTCGACCGCGCTGCGTCCGGTGTTTGAGGAGGCGGGCGTCGCGCTCCAGCTGTTCCACGGGCGCGGTGGTGCGGTCGGGCGCGGCGGCGGTTCCGCCTTTGCCGCGATCCGGGCCCAGCCGCGCGGTACGGTGGGCGGGCGCATCCGCATTACCGAACAGGGCGAGGTGATCGCCGCCAAATACGGCACGCGCGAAAGTGCGGCGACCAATCTGGAAGCAATCGTGTCGGCCACGCTGCTCGCCAGCCTGGCGCCCGACACGGTGCCGCCCGCCGACCAGGCACGGTTCGCGGCGGCGATGGACACGCTGTCCCAGTCGGCGTTCCGGGCCTATCGCGGGCTCGTCTATGAAACCGACGGGTTCCGGACATTCTTTCGCCAGATGACCCCGATCCGCGAGATCGCCGACCTCAAGATCGGCTCGCGCCCCGCCAGTCGGAAACAGTCCGACGCGATCGAGGATCTGCGCGCGATCCCCTGGGTATTCTCATGGGCGCAAGCGCGGGTGATGTTGCCCGGCTGGTATGGCGTCGGCCAGGCGGTCGATGCGTTCGCCGACAAGGGGCTGTTGCGCGCGATGCATCAGGGCTGGCCGCTGTTCGCCGCGACGCTTGCCAACCTTGAGATGGTGCTCGCGAAATCGGACATGGGGGTGGCCGCGCGCTATGCCGCGCTGGTCGAGGACCCGGCGCAGGGCGAGGCGATCTTCGGCCGCATCCGCGACGGCTGGCACGCGACGCGCGACAACCTGCTCGCGGTGACCGATCAGCCCCGGCTGCTCGCCGCGCATCCGACCCTGGAAAACTCGATCCGCCTGCGCCTGCCCTATATCGAGCCGCTCAACCTGCTCCAGGTCGAACTGCTGCGCCGCCACCGCGCGGGCGAAACCGACCCCCGCATCCGCGAGGGCATCTTGCTGACCATCAACGCGATCGCGACCGCGCTGCGCAATTCGGGGTGAGGGCGCGGGTCCGGCATCTGGGGGGGCGACTCTCGTGGTGCCTCCCGGCCATTCACGGGCACGCATCCCTAGAGCATGATGACGTTAGATCGACCCGCTCTCTCACGACTTCCTCGTCAACCCGGCACAAGGCCAGGGTGACGAAAGTTGATTCCGTGTAGAGTCACCATGCGCTAATAGTCCCGCCCGGCAAAGCGATGGGCGCGTGCGACGGCTTCGGTATCGCCCAGAAACGCTGCCCACACCCCACCCGGCTGCCAGACGCTGTCCATCGGCGCGCGTGCGGCCGCGTCGTCCATCCCCAGTTCCTCGCGGCGATAGCGGGTCAAGAACGCCGTCACCCGCGCATTGACGATGCAATGGACGTGCAGCGGGGTGCCGCCATGCGCGACCATCGCCTGCCGGAACGCCTGATAATGCGCCTCTTCGGGGGCGTCGAACGGCACCGGGATGTGGGTGTAGCCGATGCCGAGCGCGTCGAGGATCGTCGGCTCCTCCGCCACCGCGCGCGGATGATCCGACATGCCCAGGTTGACGACGTGGCGCACGCCCAGCGCCGCAAGCGCCGCGAACTGTTCGGCAGTGGGCTGGCCGGACGTCGTCAGCTGTGCGTCGATGCGGCGAAAATTGAGGATCGCGTCGGGCCCGGTGCTCATGCGCCTGTCGTCTCCATGAACCGCGCCGCCATCTCCGCGGGGACGCGCATCAGCCGCCCGCTGTCACGGTCGATCAGCGCCCAGGTGGTGCGGGCGTCGATCTTGACGCGCCCGTCATCGCCAGTGAAGCGCATCATCCGGTCGAAACGCGCCCCGCGCGGCGGATCCTGTACCCAGGTTTCGGCGGTCACCTGCTCGCCGGCGCGGACATTGCCGCGATAATCGATCTCGTGCCGGGTGACGACCCAGACATGCCGCGCGATCTCGTCGGGCGTCGCGACCGCCGCCCAGTGGCTGACCGCGACATCCTGCATCCAGCGCACCCAGACCGCGTTGTTGACGTGGCCCAGCTCGTCGATATCGGCGTCGGTGGCGGTAAAGCGAAGCGTGAACCGGCTCATCGGCCGTGAGCGGTATCACGACTGCCGGGCGGCGGACCAGCCCCCCGGCAGCCGCAGGTGGGCCTATTCCAGCGCGGCGCGATCCGCGTCGTCCAGATCGTCGTCGTCGGCCAGGTCGTCGTCGTCGAAATCTTCCTGAAGCTCGTCTTCCTCCAGGTCGTCTTCGTCCGCCGCGTCATCGGCGTCCTCGTCTTCGTCGTCGTCAGCGTCTTCAGCGGTTTCGTCGGCACCCGCCATCAGCGCCGCGTCGTCCGTATCGCCCTCCAGGTCCTCGCCCAGATCGGGCTCGACATCGGTCAGCACCACGCCGTCGGTCGGGCCGTCGCGCGTCGCTTCCAGGATTTCGGCGCGCTGGCTTTCGTCATAGCCATCCTCGTCATAGCCATCGTCATTGGGTCCGGTTTCGGAGATATGCAGGCCACCCATGGTCACCCTTTCGCGCTTGGCGTCCCCGCACGATTGCAGGGGACTCGCCGGCAACGAGGCTAGCCGACCCATGTTCCACTTGTGTGGCGGCCCAGCGACGACCGGGGCTGAAAATCAGCCCGCGTTGACCGACCGGAAGAGCCGGCCGCGCTCGGCGGCGAACACCACGCCCAGCGCCGCCAGCCCGAGCAGCACGAAAGCGCCGTAAAGCGGCACGGTGGTGCCGTCGAACCGCTGACCGATCAGCGCGCCCAGAATCGCGCCGATCAGCGTCGAGGCAAAGCCCTGCAGCGCCGACGCCGATCCCGCGATCCGCCCCATATTCTCCATCGCCATCGCCGAGAAGTTGGACGCCGCGAGGCCGAAGCAGCCCATCAGCATCGCCTGGAGGATGATGAACGAAGCCAGCGTCTCGTTGCCCGTCACCGCGACCGCCCAGTGGATCGCCGCGATCATGATCATCCCGATCAGCGCCCCGTGCGAGATGCGGCGCGTGCCGAAGCGGAGCACGATGCGCGAATTGGTGAAATTGGCGAGCGCCATCGTGCCGGCGACACAGGCGAAGGTCAGCGTCAGCAGCTCGGGCCGGCCAAAGATCACGTCCATGATCTGCTGGATGGAATTGATGAATCCGAACAGCCCGCCCGAAATCAGCGCCGCCGCCAGCGTGTAGCCGAACGAATAGCGGTCGATCGCGACCTGGCGATAGTTCGCCGCGATGCGCATCGGTTCGAGCGGCACGCGGTTGGCCGGATCGAGCGTCTCGGGCATCCGCAGCCAGTACCAGGCCAGCACCAGCGTGATGACCAGCGCCAGCCCGCCGAAAATCCAGCGCCATTGCGCGAAGAGCAGCACGAACTGGCCGAAAGCGGGGGCGAGCACGGGGGCCGCCATGAACACGACGAACACCAGGCTCATCACCCGCGCCATTGCGCGTCCGGCAAAGCAGTCGCGGACCATCGCGACCGTCACGACCCGCGCGCCCGCCACCGCCATGCCCGACACGAAGCGCGCAATCAGCAACAGGGTGAAACTGCCCGACATCGCCGCCAGCACATTGGTCACCGCGCCCAGGATCAGCGATCCGGCAAGCACGGGGCGGCGGCCGAAGCGGTCGGCCAGCGGACCATGGAACAACTGGGCGCAGGCGAAGCCGACCAGGAAGCTGGTGATCACGAACTGGCGGTCGTTGGGATTGGCGACGCCCAGGCTGTCACCGATCGCGGGCAAGGCGGGCAGCATCGAATCGATCCCGAGCGCGGTCAGCGCCATCAGCGCGGCGCTGAGTGCGACGAATTCGCGCATCGGAATCGGCGATCGATCGGCGCTGACGGTGGTCTGGGCATCCATGCTGCGCTGCTCCATGAACTCTTGATCGCGCGACGTCACGCCGATTTCGTATGCAGGGCGGTGATGCCGCGCGTCGGATGACGGCGGCGGGCAAATAGGGCGGCGGAACGGCTGGCCGACCGGGCCCGTCGCGCTTATGTGTGGGCGCTGATCCTCGTTTCAACCGGACCCGAGCCATGTCTGACGCCCTGCTTGCCGAAGTCCCCCTGATCTCGATGCGCGATCAGGCGGACGATCCCGACGCGTTCGCTGCCGCTTTCGGCGAATCGTTCCAGCGGTTCGGCTTTGCCATCGTTGCCGATCACGGCATCGACGATGCGCTGATCGAGCGGGCCTGGGCGATGACGCGGGCGTTCTTCGCGCTGCCCGAGGCGGAAAAGCGGCGGTACCACCTGCCCGGGGGCGGCGGCGCGCGCGGGCTGACCCCGTTCGGTATCGAGATCGCAAAGGGCGCGAGCGAGAACGACCTCAAGGAATTCTTCCATGTCGGGCGCGAGCTGCCGCCCGGTCATCGCTTTCGCGCGGTGATGGCCGACAATGTCTGGCCCGACGCACCGGCGGGGTTCCGCCAGACCTTCCTTGACCTGTTTGCCGCCTTCGACGCGGCGGGCGACCGGCTGCTGTCGGCGATCGCCCGCTATCTGGGCCTGGCGCCCGACTGGTTCGATCCGGCGGTGGCGGACGGCAACAGCGTGCTCCGCCTGCTGCATTATCCGCCGGTTTCCGCCGATGCGCCGGGGGTGCGCGCCGGCGCGCACGAGGACATCAACCTGATTACGCTGCTGCTCGGCGCGGAGGAAGCGGGGCTCGAACTGCTCGACCGGGACGGCCGCTGGCTTCCGGTCAAGCCGCCCGAGGGCGCGATGGTCGTCAATGTCGGCGACATGCTGCAGCGGCTGACCAATCACGTGCTGCCGTCGACCACGCACCGCGTGGTCAATCCGCCGCCCGAGCGCCGGGGCACGCCGCGCTACTCGATGCCGTTCTTCCTCCATCCCGCGCCCGACTTCCTGATCCGGACGCTGCCCGGCTGCGTCAGCGCGGACAATCCCGACCGCTATCCGACGCCGATCACGGCACACGACTATCTGCACGAGCGCCTGGTCGAAATCGGCCTGATCAAGCCGTGAACGCGCTTCCCACCCGCGCAATTTTCGATTAGCCGCGCCGGGCTGGGAGGACCATAAATGACTGAAGCTTTGCGTATCGCCCTGGCGGGGCTCGGCACCGTCGGGGCGGGGGTCGTACGCCTGATCGACGAAAACCACGCGCTGATCGCCAGGCGCGCCGGACGCCCGATCGAGATCGTGGCAGTGTCGGCGCGCGATCGCGGCAAGGATCGCGGGATCGACATCGCGCGCTTCGGCTGGGCCGACGACCCGATCGACCTCGCGCGCCGGGACGATGTCGACGTGGTGGTCGAACTGGTCGGCGGGGCGGACGGTCCCGCGCTCGCGCTCGCCCGTACCGCGCTTGCCGCCGGGCGCGGCGTCGTTACCGCCAACAAGGCGATGATCGCGCATCACGGGCTGGAGCTGGCGCGCGCCGCCGAAGCGGCGAGCGTCGCTTTGAAGTTCGAGGCCGCGGTGGCGGGCGGCGTCCCGGTCATCAAGGGGCTGCGCGAGGGCGCGGCGGCCAATGTGCTGACCCAGGTTTATGGCATCCTCAACGGCACCTGCAATTTCATCCTGTCGAAGATGGAGGCCGAAGGCCGCGACTTTGCCGACGTGCTCGACGAGGCGCAGCGGCTTGGCTTTGCCGAGGCGGATCCGAGCTTCGACATCGACGGCATCGATGCCGCGCACAAGCTGTCGATCCTCGCCAGCCTGGCGTTCGGGTCGTGTCCGGCGTTCGGTGCGGTCGATGTGACCGGCATCCGTCACGTGATCGCCGCCGACATCGCGGAGGCCGCAGCGCTGGGCTATCGCGTGCGCCTGGTGGGCCTGGCGGAGGCCGGCGCGGCGGGGCTGTTCCAGCGCGTCCACCCGCATCTCGTCCCGCTTTCGCACCCGCTCGCGCATGTCACGGGTGCGCTCAACGCGGTGGTGGCGGAGGGCAATTATGTCGGCCGCCTGTTCTTCCAGGGGCGCGGTGCCGGCGACGGCCCCACTGCGAGCGCGGTCGTCGCCGACCTGATCGACATCGCACGCGGCGAATATGGTCCGCCCTATGCGATGCCGGCCGACGCGCTGACCAATGCCGCGCCTGCCGCCACGGGCGAGCGGCTTGGCCGCGCTTATGTGCGTTTCACCGTGGCCGACAAGGTCGGCGTACTCGCGGAAATCGCTGCGGCGATGCGTGACGCGGGGGTCTCGATCGAAAGCCTGATGCAGCGCGGCGCGATGGCCGATGGCAGCGTGCTGGTCGCCATCGTCACGCACGAAGGGCCCGAACGCGCGGTCGCGCAGGCGCTCGAGAAGCTGCGCGGCTCGCAGAGCCTGGTCGGCGAGCCGATGTGGATGCACATCCTGGAGGATTGAACATGCCGGAGAGCGACCCCGTCACCGCCGCCAACTACCTTGTAGTCGCGGAACTGATCCGCATCGCCGACGCGATCGACCGCGCGGTCGATGCCCGCGAGTGGGAACGTGCGCGCAGCCTGTTCGCGGCGACGGTCCATGTCGACTTCGAATCGCTGTCGGGCCAGCCACCCGCAACCATCCCTGCCGACGCGCTGATCGGCGCATGGTCGGGCAATCTGCGCGGGGCGAAGACCAGCTTTCACATGCGCACCAATCATCAGGTGACGATCGAGGGCGACCGCGCGACCATGGTCTCGGCGGGCTATGCCTGGAACCGGATGGAGGGAAATGGCGATCCGCTCTGGGAGGTATGGGGCGACTATACGCACCGCTTCGTCCGCGATGCCGATGGCGGCTGGCGGGTCGACGGCATGATCCTGCGCGTCACCCACCAGCGCGGCAATTTCTGGGTCCGCGATACCGCGCCGCAGGATTGACCCGCGACGCTCGACAAGCTGCGGTGCCTCGCCTATCGCCGCCGCGAGTTCACCGGAGCGACCATCCCATGACCCCAGCGAAGAATCTCGACCGTGTCCTCGTCCTCGAAATGGTGCGCGTCACCGAGGCGGCGGCGATCGCAGCAGCGAAGCTGATCGGGCGCGGGGACGAGAAGGCGGCGG
The DNA here is from genome assembly GCF_001557005.1 of Sphingomonas sp. CCH15-F11. Taxonomy (NCBI): domain Bacteria; kingdom Pseudomonadati; phylum Pseudomonadota; class Alphaproteobacteria; order Sphingomonadales; family Sphingomonadaceae; genus Sphingomonas; species Sphingomonas sp. CCH15-F11. The sequence goes on from NZ_LSKG01000031.1 coordinate 28,158, forward strand.
ACGCCGCCGCGGTCGAGGCGATGCGCGAGGCGCTGAACGGCCTCTACATGGACGGAACCGTCGTGATCGGTGAGGGCGAGCGCGACGAGGCGCCGATGCTCTATATCGGCGAAAAGGTTGGCATGGCGCCCGGCAAGGGGCCCAAGATCGACATCGCGCTCGATCCGCTCGAGGGCACGACGATCACGGCCAAGGCCGGCCCCAACGCGCTGGCGGTCCTGGCGATCGCCGAGGAAGGCTGTCTGCTCAACGCCCCCGACGTCTATATGGACAAGATCGCGGTCGGCCCCGGCTATCCCGCCGGCGTGATCGACCTGAACAAGTCGCCCAGCGAAAACATCGCCGCGCTGTCGGCGGCCAAGGGCTGCCCGCCCGGCGAGATCATCGCCTGCGTGCTCGATCGCCCGCGCCACGAAAAGCTCGTGGCAGAGCTGCGCGCCTGTGGCTGCGGCGTGATGCTGATCCCCGATGGCGATGTCGCCGGGGTGATCGCGACCAGTGATCCGGCGACCACGATCGACATCTACATGGGCCAGGGCGGCGCGCCAGAGGGTGTGCTGGCGGCGGCCGCGATGCGCTGCGTCGGCGGTCAGTTCCAGGGGCGGCTGGTGTTTCGCAACGACGACGAGCGCGCCCGCGCCCGCAAATGGGGCATCGAGGATCTCGACAAGGTCTACGACCTGAACGAACTGGCGAGCGGCGACTGCATCTTTGCCGCGACCGGCGTGACCGACGGCTCGCTGCTGGCCGGCGTCAAGCGGGTCGGCAAGAAGATGACGACCGAAAGCGTGGTGATGCGGGCGAGCTCGGGTACGGTGCGCTGGGTGAAGGGCGAACACCGGCTCGATTGAGTCATCCGCGTTCCAGGTCGGGGGATAAAGACAGGGCCACCGTCGCGTCAGCGTGCGGTGGCCCTGGTCGGTGGCGGGGCTGGGATGGCGCGACGCCGGTTTCGGCGGCGCCGTGGCGCGATCACGCGATCGTCGCCATGTCGGGCATCGCGCTCAGGACGATCAGGCCGGCAGTCAGGCCGAACGAGACAAGTCCGATCAGGACGGAACGGATCATTGCAAATACTCCGGTTTCGAGAGGGGTTCGGGACAGCGCTCGTGCGGTCACGCGATCGGAATGATGGGCGTCGCGGCGCTGATCAGCACGACGGTGACGAACAGCGAGGCGAGGAGCGACGCGGCGGTGCGCTGGATCGAAGCGAAGGTGTTGGTCATGGTCAATCTCCCTGAACTTGGCGGTCCGGATCATCCGTCCGCCGATGCCATCGAGTTTGCAGGGAGCGTGCCAATCTGATCAAGTTATTGATCTGTCGGTGATTCCGCTCGGCATGATTTGGCCTATGGCGCGTAATGCCAATTCATTTGGCGGAATTTGCGACTAGGGCGTGAAAATTACCACTCGGCCGTAATTTGATTGCGCCCCTGATTTTTCGCTTGATAGAGCAGCGCGTCGGCGCGCTCGAATGCGCGGGCGCAGTCATCACCGGGTCCGACCTGGGTAATGCCGGCGGAGAAGGTTACTGCACCGAGCGGCTGGTCGCTTTCGCGCAGGCGATAGCGTTTGGCAGCCACGGTGACGCGGGCTTCCTCCAGCGTCGCCAGCGCCTGCGCGCGATCGGTGTCGGGGAACAGCATCGCGAATTCCTCGCCGCCATAGCGGGCGACGAAATGTCCGGCGCAATGTGTTTCGAGCGCATGGGCGATGGCGCGGAGCACGCGGTCGCCGACGGCGTGGCCGAACCGGTCATTGACCGACTTGAAATGATCGATGTCGCACACCGCCATCAGCATCTCGCGCTTTTCGTGGCGGTAGCGGTTGAAACATTGTTCGAACGCGCGGCGATTGGGCAGCCGGGTCAGTGGATCGCGGGTGGCATCCTCGCGCGCCTTTTCCAGTTTGGAACGCAACTCGCTCGCTTCGCGGTTGGCCTTTTCCAGCCGCGCCTCCGCCACATGGGCGCGTTCGACCATGGTCGCGGTCAGGCGCGCAACCTCGTCGAGCATGCGTTCGGTGCCCTCGTCGCGGGTGCGCTGCAGCGCATCCGCGCTCGCCGCCAGGCTGCGACCGAAATCCTGGGTCTCGCTCTGCATCCAGCGGACCATGTCCTCGAACCCTTCGACCTGCATCTGCGTCTGCGCGACCAGATTGTTGGCGCACGCGTCGGGCTCGGGCGCGGCCGGGTCGTTGGCGACGTCGTTCGAGGGTGTGCCGCGGCCCGGATCGAAGCCGAGCGACACGATCTCGTTGCGGGTCAGGCGCACGCCGCCATCGGTCATCGCCGCGACGGCCCGCGCGAGCGGCCCGTCCGGATCGTTCAGGACGTGATAGGCAAAGGTGTAATTGGCGGGATTGATGTCGAGGCGCTGCTCGATCAGGAAATGGCCAATACGCTGATAGAGTTTCAGCTCGTGACTGTCGGCGATCGCCGGGTGAAGCAGATTAGAAGTGGCCATCGTTCCTTCCCGCGGTCGGATTGGCGACCACGGCCGCTCCGAATCCTCTTCAGGAAAAGATTAAGCATCATTTCCTAATTATCCGTGATCGAAACGACGGCCCGATCACGCGGCCTTCCGCGCGGTCAGCGGGCCTGCGCGCGCCAGGCGCGAACCGCCTCCAGCGTGTTGCGGACATGCGCGGCGGGGCTGGTATTTTCCTGAGTGAAGACGATCCGGCCGTCGGGTGCGATGACATAGCTTGTCCGCGCCGTCGTCCGCCCGGCACCCGCCACGACGTCATAGCCGCGCGCCACGTCGGCGGATGCGCTGGCGACGGTGAACTTGCCCGCGCAATGCTCGGTCGAAAAACGCTGGAGCGCGGGCACATCGTCGGCGGACATGCCGATCACGGTCGCGCCCGCCGCGCGAAACGCGTCCATCTGGTCGGCAAAGGCCTTGGCCTCGGCGTTGCAGCCGGGGGTGAAGGCCGCGGGGAAGAAATAGAGCACGACCGGCCCGCGCTTCAGAAGCGTGCTCAGACGCACCGGCACGACCTTGCCCGCCATCGCGCCCTGCGTTTTGAAATCGGGGGCCTTGCTGCCGGGGACCAGCGCGGCACCGAGCGGCGCGGTGACGGTGAACGCGAGCGCGGCGGCGGCGAGCAGGCTGGAATGGCGCATCTCAAAAGACTCCCGATGGATCGCGATCTGCTTAGGCGCATGGTGGCGCAAAGCCCATACCGTCCGCGGGCCGGCGGTCACCGCGTGAACGCGATGCCCAGCCGGCCGCGCGTCGAGCGCACATTGTAATCGCTCAACGCCTCGCCATAGCCGGTAAAGCCCTGTGCGAAGGCATAGACGCCGAGCCCGCCGCCCAACCGGGTGAGCGGATAGGAGATGAACAGCTCGCCCGCGCCGTTGCCCGTGCCGGGATTGCCGCGCAGCGTCCCCGCCACCTTGATCCCGTCGGCCTGCCCGATCGACACAGTGAGCGCGGTATAGCCGAGGAAACGCTCGATATCGGGCGCGATGCCCTGTTCGCCGACATAGAACCACGCCTGAGGCGCGATGTCGGCGCGCCAGCCGTCACCCAGGTCGAACCCGCGGGCGAGGCGGACATAGATGCGGTTGACGTCGATCGAACCGATCGCGCCGCGCCCGTTGCTGTCGTGGCGATAGCCGATCGCCCCGGTCCATTCGGGTGCGAAGCGATGCTCGAAGAACACTTCCGGGCTGTAATTTGTCTCGCGCACCGGCCCAGAGGGCTCGTTGACCGCCCAGAAGATCGTCTGGGTCCAGGCGAGCTTGAGTCCGCCGAGCACGCTCGTCCCGGCAAAGGGCTGGACCGCCAGGCTCAACTGCAGCTTCGCGCCCGCGTCGCCCGCCCCGAACACGCCATAGATCGGCTCGTAGGGGCGGATGCGATCCAGGAACGCGGCGCTGCCGCCGTTCGATCCGGCCAGCACCGTCTCGCCGGCCGGTCCCGGGGTTGCGGAGCCGGCCGGCGGCGCAGGCGCGGGGCGCGCGTCGGCAAGCGCCGCGGCATCGATCGGGATATAGCGGCGCTTTGCAAAGCCGCCCGGGGCGACTTCGACGATGGCGGTATCGGTTCGCCTCAGCTCGACCTTGCTCGCGTCCGCCGCGATCACGCGGATCCGGTCGGGCGATTCGAGCGTCGCGGCCGCGTCGCCTTCATTGACGAAATAGACCTCGACCCCATCGCGGGCCGCGTCGCGGCTCTCCGGTCGATCGGGCAGGACGCGGACCTGGGCGGCGGCGGGGAACGCGATCAGCGCGGCGAGCGGCAGAAGCAGGAGTCGCATGGCCATGGCCTGACAGTGCGATGTTACAGTTGTGCGACCGGCGCGGATCGACGCGGCGATGCTGGCGTCGCGTGGCCGGGGCGGCTAACGGCGGGCGATGCCGATCACTTCCGCCGACCTCGAACTCGCCACGCGCCTCGCCGACGCGGCGGCCGCGATCATCCGCCCGCTGTTCCGCACCGACACCGGGATCGTCGCGAAGGCGGACCAGTCGCCCGTCACCGTCGCCGATCGCGAGGCCGAACTGGCGATGCGCCGGCTGATCGTGGCCGAACGCCCGATGGACGGCATCGTCGGCGAGGAACATGGCGTGCGTGAGGGCAGCAGCGGGCGCGTCTGGGTGCTCGATCCGATCGACGGCACCCGCGCCTTCATCGCCGGCCGGCCGATCTTCGGCACGCTGGTCGCGCTGATCGAGGATGGCTGGCCGCTGCTCGGCGTGATCGACCAGCCGATCCTGCGCGAACGCTGGCTGGGGGCGGTGGGCCAGCCGACGTTGTTCAACGGCCGGCCCGCGCACAGCCGGCGCTGCGCCGCGCTCGCCGACGCGCTGCTCGCCACGACATCGCCGGCGCTGTTCGACGACGGCCAGCTCCATGCCTTCGAGCATCTCGACGCCGGGGTGCGCAGCACCGTGCTCGGCGGCGACTGCTACAATTATGGCGCGGTCGCCAGCGGCTGGATCGACATCGTCGTCGAGGCCGGCCTGAAGCTCCACGATTTCGCGGCACTGGTGCCCGTGGTCGAGGGCGCGGGCGGGCGGATGTGCGACTGGGCGGGCGACCCGCTTCATGCCGGCAGCACCGGCGAAGTGATCGCCGCCGGCGATCCGGCGCGCATCGACGACATCCTCGACGCGATGGCCTGTCGCGGACATTGAGGGTAAGCGGGGGTCGATAAACGCGACCCAGCCCCCGTCCAACCGGTTACCGTCATCCCGGCCTCGTGCCGGCGGCCACCGCACCGCGTGGCGCGCGCCCGACCAGTTGAGGTTGGCGGGAGGATGCAAGGGGCATCTGCACCTGACCGGCCGCCTTCGAGTGTTGCCCGGTGGACCCCGGCACAGGGCCCGGGTGGCGACTTTGGTGAAACGGTGCGCCACCCCCTCCCGTTCAACCTTTGTTTGTCAATTCCTGCGACAGGGGGTGTGTCGGATTCGTTTACATCGAGGTCGCAGCCCCCGCCATGATACGCCTGTTCCGGCATTATGTGCCCAATGCGGTGCTGTTGCTCGGCCTGCTCGACCTCATCGTGCTGGTGGCCGCAGGCGAGATCGGCTGGATCCTGCGCGCGCACCAGATCGGGATGCGCGTCGAATCGATGGTGATGCGACTGCCCCAGCTGGCGAGCTTTGCCGGGTCGCTGATCGTCGCCATGGTCGCGGTCGGCGTCTATGGGGCCGATGCGCTGCAATCGCTGCGGGTCGCCGCGGCGCGGCTGCTGGTCGCGGTCTCGCTGGGCGTCATCTTCCTCAGCGTGCTCTATTTCCTGGTTCCGCCGCTGACCTTCTGGCGCTCCAACCTGATCTTCGCGATGCCGCTGGCGGCGGCGATGCTGTTCGCGCTGCGCATCCTGCTCGGCAAGACGCTGGGGGGGCAGGTGTTCAAGCGCCGGGTCGTCGTGCTGGGCGCGGGGCCGCGCGCCGCCCGGCTGAAGGCGCTCGCCCGCCAGCCCGGCGCCGCTTTCGCCGTGGTCGGCTATGTCTCGATGAGCGAGGCGAACCGCGTCATCCCCGAAGCCATTGCGCGCGACGCGATCTACAATCTCGCCGACCATGTCGTGTTGCTGAACGCCAGCGAAGTCGTGCTGGCGCTGGAGGAGCGGCGCAATGCGCTGCCGCTCAAGGACCTGCTGCGCATCAAGACGACCGGGGTCCACGTCAACGAGATTTCGACCTTCCTCGAACGCGAGACGGGACGCGTCGATCTGGACAGCGTCAATCCGAGCTGGCTGATCTTTTCCGACGGCTTCTCGTCGGGCCGGATGTTCTCGAGCGCGTTCAAGCGCCTGTTCGACATCGCGGCCAGCCTGGCGCTTCTGATCCTGACCGCGCCGGTCGTGCTGGTCACCGCCCTGCTGGTCAAGCTCGACAGCAAGGGGCCGGCATTCTACCGCCAGCGCCGCATCGGCCTGTACGGCCAGGGTTTCGACATCATCAAGCTGCGCTCGATGCGCGTCGATGCCGAAGTCGCCGGTCAGGCGGTCTGGGCGGAAAAGGACGATCCGCGCATCACCCGCATCGGCCGCATCATCCGCAAGCTGCGCATCGATGAACTGCCGCAGTGCTGGAGCGTGCTGAAGGGCGAGATGAGCTTCGTCGGCCCACGCCCCGAACGCCCGCAATTCGTCGAGGAGCTCGAAACCTGCCTGCCCTATTATGCCGAACGGCACATGGTGAAGCCGGGGATCACCGGTTGGGCCCAGATCAACTACCCCTATGGCGCGTCGATCGAGGATTCGCGCCAGAAGCTCGAATATGACCTGTTCTACGCCAAGAACTACTCGCCCTTTCTCGACCTGCTGATCCTGCTCCAGACGGCGCGCGTCGTGATCTTTCCCGAAGGCGCGCGATGAGCGCGCTTCTGTCGCTCTGGGCGCACGCGCTGGCCGCGCTGCTGTTCGCCGCGCTGGCGGTGGCCGCATGGCGCGCACAGTCGACCGAACTCGCGGGCCGTGTCTTTCCGGTCGCGCTGTTGCTCACCGCATTGTGGGCGGTGGCCGTCGCGGGGCTCGGCATCGCACAGCCGGGCACGCACATCGCCGAAACGCTCCAGCAGCTCGGCTGGCTGGCGGTGATCCTGATCCTGCAGCGGCGCACCGGCGCGCCGACCAGTATCGGGCTGTTCGCGGTCTATGGCGTCGTCGCCGCACTCGCGGTGACCGGGCTGGCGTTGCAGGTTCTGGCCGACACATCGGCGCGCGTGGCCGATCCTTCCGACGTCCTGCGCACCGCCGTCGCGCTTCAGCTCGTCGCGGCGATCGCGGAGCTGTTGATCCTCCAGCAGCTGTTCCCGCTGATTGCCGCGGGTCCCACGCGCACGCTGGCGCTGGTACTGGCCGGCTTCGGGCTGATCGACGCCAACATCGCCTCGGTCGAGCTGGTCGCCGGTGAGATCGCCCCGGAGATCGAGGCTGCGCGCGGCGTCGCGCTCGGGCTGCTCGGCGGTGCGGTGGCGCTGGGGCTGTTCCAGCGCGCCGAAATGCCGTTGCGCCTGTCGCGGTCCGCCGTGGTGCGCGCGCTGAGCGCGATGGTCGCCGCCCTTTATCTCGCCGGGCTCGTCGGGATGACCGCCGCGCTCGCTGCGGTCGGCGGTCCCTATGCGCGCGTCGTCCAGACCGCGTTCGTGTTCGGATCGGTCGCCGCCACGCTCGTCCTCGTCTCCTCGCCGCGGCTCAAGGCGCGCGCCAAGGTGATGCTGGCCAAGCACCTGTTCCGCCACCGCTACGACTATCGCGTCGAATGGATGCGCTTCACCAGCACGCTGGGCAATCCGGCGGGCGAGGACGCGGCCTCGCTCGACACGCGTGTGGTCAAGGCGGTTGCCGATCTGGTCGATGCGCCCGCGGGGCTGCTGCTGGTGCCCGACGGCGCGGGGCTGGGCATCGGATCGGGATGGAACTGGCATCTGCCCGTCGCGCCCGGCGGGGACGAGGCGCTCGCCACCTATCTGCAACGCACCGGGCGCATCATCGAAATCGACGCGGTGCGCGCCGGCCATGCCCATGCTGCCGACAGCGCCGCGATCCCGCGCTGGATCCTCGACTTGCCTGACGCCTGGGCACTGGTGCCGCTGCCGCATCTCGACCGGATGCAGGGCGCCATCCTGCTCGCGCGGCCGGCACTGGGTCGCGCGCTTGACTGGGAGGATTTCGACCTGTTGCGCATCGCCGGGCGCCAGGTCGGGAGCTACCTCGCCGAAGCGCACGCCCAGGGCGCGCTGGCCGAGGCGCGCCGCTTCGACGAGTTCAACCGGCGCTTCGCCTTCATCATGCACGACATCAAGAATCTGGTCAGCCAGCTCAGCCTGGTCGCGCGCAACGCCGAACGCCACGCCGACAATCCCGATTTCCGCGCCGACATGGTCGCCACCCTGCGCGATTCGGCGGGGCGGATGAATGATTTGCTCGCCCGCCTGTCGCAGCATCACGCCCCGCGCGCCGACACGGTGCGCGCGATCGACCTGATGCCGCTGCTCGACCGTGTTGCCGCCGCCCGTCGCGGCCAGCATCCGATCGCGGTCGGGGGCAGCGGCGCGCCGGTCGTGATGGCCGATCCCGCGCGGCTCGAAACCCTCCTCGCGCACCTCATCCAGAACGCGATCGAGGCGAGCCCGCCCGGCGAACCGATCACGATCGCCGCCAGCGCGATGGGTGACGAGGCCGCGATCGACGTGATCGACCGCGGCTGCGGCATGTCGGCGGCGTTCGTACGCGACCAGCTGTTCAAGCCGTTCGTGTCGTCAAAGCCCGGCGGCTTCGGCATCGGCGCCTATGAGGCGCGCCAGCTTGCCACCGGCATGGGCGGCCGCGTCGAGGTGCAGAGCCGCGAAGGGGTGGGCACGCGCTTTCGCGTGCTGATGCCGATCGCGCAGATCGACCAGTTGGGAGCCGCCGCATGACCGCGTCCGCCGCCATTTCCGAACGCCGCCTGCTGATCGTCGAGGACGACGCCGGGCTGCAGCGCCAGCTGCGCTGGGCCTATGAGGGGTATCAGATCACCACCGCGCACGACCGCGAAAGCGCGATCGCGGCGCTGCGTACCGAGGAACCCGAGGTCATCACGCTCGACCTCGGCCTGCCCCCCGATCCCGACGGGGTGAGCGAGGGCTTTGCCACGCTCGCCGAAATTCTGGCGCTCAGCCCGCACAGCAAGGTGATCGTCGCCTCGGGTCATGGCGACCGCGACAGCGCGCTGCGCGCGATCGCGATGGGGGCCTATGACTTCTATGCCAAGCCGATCGACATCGATGCGCTGGGGCTGATCGTCGCACGCGCCTTCCACGTCCATGCGCTGGAGGCCGAGAACCGCCGGCTCGCCAGCCGCGAGGCGGCCAAGGCGACGCTGGGCGGCATCCTGACCGCCGCGCCGGAAATGCTCAAGGTCACGCGCACGATCGAACGGGTGGCGGCGACCGATGTCTCGGTCATGCTGCTCGGCGCGAGCGGAACGGGCAAGGAACTGCTCGCCCGCGGCCTGCATGACGCCAGCCCACGCGCCAAGGGCAATTTCGTCGCGATCAACTGCGCCGCGATCCCCGAAACGCTGCTCGAGGCCGAGCTGTTCGGCTATGAAAAGGGCGCGTTCACCGGCGCGGTGAAGACGACCGAGGGCAAGATCGAACAGGCGCAGGGCGGCACGCTGTTCCTCGACGAAGTCGGCGACATCCCGCTGCCGCTTCAGGTCAAGCTGCTCCGCTTCCTGCAGGAACGCGTGATCGAACGGATCGGCGGCCGCCGCGTGATCCCCGTCGACACCCGGATCGTCTGCGCGACGCATCAGGACGTCGACGCGATGGTGGCGGAAGGGCGGTTCCGAGAGGACCTGTATTATCGGCTAGCGGAAATCATCGTGCGCATCCCGTCGCTCGCCGAGCGCACCGGCGATGCCGGGCTGCTCGCGCGGCACTTCCTGCGCCGCTTCGTGAGCGAGATGAAGCTGGCCCCGCGCGGCTTCGCGCCCGATGCGCTGGCGGCGATCGACGCGTGGCACTGGCCGGGCAATGTCCGCGAGCTGGAAAACCGGGTGAAGCGCGCCGCGATCATGGCGGAGGCCAAATTGGTCACCGCCGCCGATCTCGATCTCGCCGAAAAGGTCGACGACGCGCTGCCGATCAACCTGAAGGCGATCCGCGAAATGGCCGACCGCCGCGCGATCCGGCGCGCGCTGACCCGGGCGGAGGGCAACATCTCCGGCACCGCACGCCTGCTCGGCATCAGCCGCCCGACGCTGTACGACTTGATGAAAGCGTATGACCTGCAGGCATAGGTGGAGATCGAGTGGCCGCCCGCCGGAATGCCACCGGGCCGCGCCGTCCCGACGGTCGTGACGTGTTGTTCCGTGGACCCCGGCACAAGGCCGGGGTGACGAGGACGTCGTTGGAGCGTGTGTCAACCTAACGTCATCATGCTCTAGCTTTACCCAAGGTCACCCCGGGCTTGACCCGGGGGTCCCGCTATTTCTCACGCTGGATCAGGCAGCGCGACCCCGGCGCAAGGCCGGAGTGACGGCAGAATTGTTGGTGAACGCTTCGCCAATCGTCCGACCCGCC
>NZ_LSKG01000032.1:0-11198 GCF_001557005.1 Sphingomonas sp. CCH15-F11
GGGTTTCCTCGGGGGCGTTCTGATTGGCCATGACTTGGGTTTCCCTCAAAAGAATAAGTTCGCGCTCGTTTCAGACAACATCGTCCGAAGGCGGGGGTTCCGTCCGGCACGGCGGCAATTGCTCCGCTCCGCGACAGCCGATAGAGGCAGCGCCGGGTGGCCCGTCCGTCCACGGCCAATACCTAGGGAGATCATTCCATGACCGCAATCATCGACATCCACGCGCGCCAGATTCTGGACAGCCGCGGCAACCCGACGGTGGAGGTCGATGTGATGCTGGAGGACGGCAGCTTCGGCCGCGCCGCGGTCCCCTCCGGCGCGTCGACCGGCGCGCATGAGGCCGTCGAGCGGCGCGACGGCGACAAGAGCCGGTACCTCGGCAAGGGCGTGCTGGCGGCGGTCGAGGCAGTAAATGCCGACCTTGCGGAAGCAGTGCTGGGCATGGACGCCGAGGACCAGAGCGACATCGACATGGCGATGATCGAGGCGGACGGCACGGAGAACAAGGGCCGGCTGGGTGCCAACGCGATCCTGGGCGTCAGCCTGGCCGTGGCAAAGGCGGCGGCGGATGCGCGCGGCCTGCCGCTCTATCGCTATGTCGGCGGGGTGTCGGCGCATGTCCTGCCGGTGCCAATGATGAACATCATCAATGGCGGCGAACATGCCGACAATCCGATCGACTTCCAGGAATTCATGGTGATGCCGGTCGGCGCACCCAGCCTGGCCGAAGCGGTACGGTGCGGCGCGGAGATCTTCCACACGCTCAAGAAGAAGCTGCATGACAAGGGGCTGGCGACCGCGGTGGGCGACGAGGGCGGCTTCGCCCCCAACCTGGCCAGCACCACCGACGCGCTCGACTTCATCATGGCGAGCATCGAGGCGGCGGGCTACACGCCCGGCGACGACGTGATGCTCGCGCTCGACTGCGCCGCGACCGAGTTCTTCAAGAACGGCAAGTACGAGATGGTCGGCGAGGGCAAGTCGCTGACCCCGCACGAAATGGCCGATTATCTGGCCGATCTGGCGGCGCGTTATCCGATCCTGTCGATCGAGGACGGGATGGGCGAGGATGATTTCGAGGGCTGGAAGGCGCTGACCGACAAGATCGGCAACAAGGTCCAGCTTGTCGGCGACGATCTGTTCGTCACCAATCCCAAGCGGCTGGCGATGGGCATCGACAAGGCCCTGGCCAATTCGTTGCTGGTCAAGGTCAACCAGATCGGCACGCTGACCGAGACGCTGGCAGCGGTCAGCCTGGCGACGCGGTCGTCCTACACCGCGGTGATGTCGCATCGTTCGGGCGAGACCGAGGATGCGACGATCGCCGACCTGGCGGTCGCCACCAATTGCGGGCAGATCAAGACAGGCAGCCTCGCGCGCTCCGACCGGCTTGCCAAGTACAACCAGCTGATCCGCATCGAGGAAGAGCTGGGCGATGCCGGCGTCTATGCCGGGCGGAGCGTGCTGCGCGGGTGACGGGAAAAGGGGCGAACCACGCCATGCGGGGGCGGCTGGCATGGTAGTGCGGTGTAGGACAGGGGCAATGGCTCTCTCGACCTCAAGTCGCCCGCGTGACCCGGGCGGCGAAGCATCCCCGCTTGGCGAAATGGATGTGCAGATAGGCGGCACAGGGATCCGCGAACTGGCGCTCGATCAGATCGACCGCGCGGGTGCCGTCGACGACGTCGGCGTCGACCATCATCCCGCTCGTGTCGAACGCGCGGATCGACAGCAGCCGCGCGGCGATCACCGGAGGGATGGTATCCACGAACTGCGCCGCCGCTCGCGAGCCACTGGCGACATAGATGGCGTGGGCCGAGCGATAGGGTGACAATGCCGGCTGGTGCTCGAAATTGAGCAGCAGCAGCCGATCGCCCCTTGCCGCGCCGGCGAGGGATATGCGGCAGGGATAATCGTCATTGTCCGCGTAAACCGCCACAATGCCGTCGCGTGCAAGCGCCGCGTCGCTCTTGGCGAAGAGCGGCGCAAACTGCGCCGGGGCGAGTCCCTCGATCCGAAACGACATCTGTGTCTCCTCTCGGACATGTCTTTGGCATGGGGCGGGTGGCGGCGCGTCCCGGTTGTTGCGGCCAATGCACGGCGCGCCTGCTTCGGGCGCAAGGAACGGGATGTCATTGCGGGTAATGCTGCCAGCAAGAGCGCATCACATCGTCCAACGGGGGAAGTATGCGCAGCACTGAAAAGGGGATGGCGTCCTCGCTCGGGATCGCCAGCCTGATCGGCTTTGTCGCGTCACAAGCGGTTCGTGATGTTTATCTCGGCCATCTTTTCGGTCAGCTTGGCTTATTCGAAGTAGCCGCGCTCGCTTTCGGGACCGCCGCACTGGTGTTCGGGGCGGCGTTGCTGGTGTTCAGCCCGGATCAGCTTCGGTTGCTGATCCGTGGCTGGCGAACCGTGTTGCTCCTCAACCTGACGACGGCGATGGCCTGGCTAAGCTATTTCCAGGCACTGCGCTTAGTGGAACCGGCCGCAGTGAACCTGGCGTTCAGCGGCATTGCGCCGGTCGCCGTCATGGCGCTGGGTGCGCTCGGCCTGACCAGCCAAGGCGAGCGACGGCCGGGTAACGCCGAGCGGGCTATGCATTGGGGCCTGGCCTGCTGTGTACTGGCGCTTGCCTTGACCATCGGGGCGATCGGTGTGTCGCTCGCCGCGATGGCCGGGACTGCCATCGCCGCTGAAACCATTTACGCCAAGCGCTTCAATCATCTTGGCGTGTCGCCGCTCGCCATCGTTGGCTCCCGCTTTTTGTTGGTCGCGGTGATCGCCGGATCGGTTGCCGCGACGCTCCCCCAGCCGTTCAACGGCATGTCCGCAATCGAGATGGGGGGACAGGCGGTTATCTTTCTCGCGATCCTCATCGGCCCGATCTATCTGGCACAGGCCGGGCTGGCGCTGACGTCGCCCCTTGTGGCCGGCGCGATCTGCGCGCTCGGCCCGGTCGCCACGCTGGTGCTGCAGACGGCGTCGGGGGAGGCGGAATTGTCCGCGACGATGCTGGCAATCACGGCGATTTACGCAATCCTGGCGGTCATTGGCTCGGTACTCGCGTCACGAGGCGCCGGTCGAGGCGGCGCTGCGTCGGCCGCTCGGACCGCGAGCGAGGCGCCGGGGTCAATGGCCGTAGAGTGAAGGGGGCGCAGGCCCCCCAGACCAACCACCCGCCAGTCTGTTCTCGGCTTTGCAGACTTCCGGGCCGCCAAGAACTTCGGCAAAGTCGCTCAGCGGTGCGGCCTCGGCTGAGCGGCTGAGCGGCTAAAGCTCCCGTCGGACCTGGGCGTAGGCGAAGAGCGCGAACAGGCCGGTCCCGCCGATGATGTTGCCGGCAAGGGCGGGCAGGATGAAGTCGCGGACTGCCCAGACGAAGGTCGCCTCGCCCGACCAGGCGAGCAGGAACGCCTCCGCCGCGCCGGCGACGACGTGGCTGAACCCGCCAAGTGCGATCACATAGGTGATGACGAGCACGAGCGCGAAATGGTCGCTCTTGGTGCTCGCCAGCAGCCAGGCGATCGATGCGATCAGAAAGCCCGCGGGTATCCCCTGCAGCAGCACGTCGCCCGGCGACTTGCCCAGCAGGCTCATCGAAATCTCGACCATCGCCTGTTGCAGCGGCGGGGCGGCCAGCCCGCCGGCCGCTGCCACCCCGGCGACGGCGAAGGCCCCGATCATGTTGGCCCCGAACACGATCGCCCACAGTCGCCCGAGCCGCGCGAGGTTGGACCGCGTGGGGCGACGCGCGACCGACAGGACGGGAACGACCGTCTGTTCGGTGAACAGCTGCATACGCCCCAGGATCACGATCAGGAAGCCGACCGAATAGCCAAGATCCGCGATCGCCTCGCGCCCGACCATTTCGGGCAGCTTCTCATGCAGCGCGCCCTCCGCGATCACCGATGCGAAAATCGCGACGCCTGCCGCCAGGCCCGACCAGAACAGCGATCCGGACGGCCGTCGCATCTCCTCGTCGCCCGCCTGGCTGATCGACGCGAACAGGGCAGGCGAACGCAGCGGGGCCTGATCGTCGATCTTTTCCTGCTCTGCTTCCGACAGGCCGGAATCGTCCTTCGCCGCGTCGCCCGCGACCAACGCGTTTCGGGCGACGGGTGATTTGCCGGTTTTCTGCTCGTCCACGACATCCCCCCAAAATAGCTGAAGCCGTAACGTTTGGCCGGGCGGTCGGTTGCGGTGGCCCCTTGTCCATTGCGCGCGGGCCGTTGGCCAAGCCGCAGATCCGCACAAGGGTGCAGCCTCTGCGCTCGAAGCGCGGGCGCATCGCGTCATGGTTACCAAAAGCTGTTGATCGCGGCCGCGGCTTGCGTAATGACGGGACATGGCACGATCAGCAAATATTCGATCCCTGGTCAGCCGGGCCGGCGTGCCCGCGCTGTCGATGATCTTCATGCTGTTCTTCGGCTATTATGCAGTGCTCGGGCCCAATGGCGTGTTGCGCTATGGCGACTATGTCCGCCAGCGCGAGGTCAAGGCCGCGCAGTTCGCCGAGCTGCAACAGGCCCGCGCCGAACTTCGCAATCGCGTCCGCCTGCTCGACCAGAAGCGCGCCGATCCCGACATGGTCGACGAGCTGGTTCGCACCAAGCTGAACGTCGTGCATCCCAACGAAGTCATCATCCCGCTCGAATAGACGCGCTGCGGTGGTCCGGATCGCGTCGCATACGAATGGATCGCGATGCGGCGAGGGTGACGTTTGCGTGAACATTGCACGCGGCCGCGCTTCGCGCTTATAGGCGGGCACATCTTTCCCTTCCCCAGGAACGAGGACCCTCGACACGTGGCCAAGGCACCGGCGCAGCGCGCGAAAAGTGAACCCGCCATCCCCAATCGCGAGCGCCCCGACGAACCGGTGCGGTTCGAGGCGAGCAAGGACCAGCTGCTCGACTTCTACAAGCAGATGCTGCTCATCCGCCGGTTCGAGGAAAAGGCCGGTCAGCTTTACGGGCTCGGCCTGATCGGCGGCTTCTGCCACCTCTATATCGGCCAGGAGGCGGTCGCGGTCGGCCTGCAATCGGCGCTGACCGACAAGGATAGCGTCATCACCGGCTATCGCGACCACGGCCATATGCTGTTGTGCGGCATTCCGCCGCGCGACGTGATGGCCGAACTGACCGGGCGCCAGGCGGGCATCTCGAAGGGCAAGGGCGGCTCGATGCACATGTTCAGCGTCGAGCATAAATTCTATGGCGGCCACGGCATCGTCGGCGCGCAGGTGTCGCTGGGCGCGGGCCTGGCGTTCAGCCACAAGTACAACGACGACGGTGGCGTGTGCCTTGCCTATTTCGGCGACGGCGCGGCGAACCAGGGCCAGGTGTACGAAAGCCTGAACATGGCCGAGCTGTGGAAGCTGCCGATCATCTTCGTCATTGAAAACAACCAGTATGCGATGGGCACCAGCGTCAACCGCGCGTCGGCCGAGGACCAGCTCTATCGCCGGGGCGAGAGCTTTCGCGTGCCGGGGCTCCAGGTCGACGGCATGGACGTGCTGGCCGCGCGCGGTGCTGCCGAGACCGCGCTCGCCTGGGTCCGCGCGGGCAAGGGACCGATCATCCTCGAGATGAAGACCTATCGCTATCGCGGCCATTCGATGTCCGATCCCGCCAAATACCGGTCGCGCGACGAGGTGCAGTCGGTCCGCGAAAAGTCCGACCCGATCGAGCAATGCAAGCGCGAGCTGGAGGCGATCGGCGTCAAGGAAGACGAGCTGAAGGCGATCGAGGCGGAAATCCGCAAGGTGGTGAACGACGCCGCCGACTTCGCAGAGACGACGCCCGAGCCCGACGCGACCGAACTGTACACCGATGTGCTGGTGGAGACCTATTGAGATGGCGATCGAACTGAAGATGCCGGCGCTGTCGCCCACGATGGAAGAAGGCACGCTGGCCAAGTGGCTGGTCAAGGAAGGCGACACGGTCAAGTCGGGCGACATCCTGGCCGAGATCGAGACCGATAAGGCGACGATGGAGTTCGAAGCCGTCGACGAAGGCACGATCGCGCAGATTCTCGTTGCCGAGGGCACCGACGGGGTGAAGGTCGGCACGGTGATCGCAACGATGGCGGGTGAGGGCGAGGATGCCGCAAGCGTCGCCCCGGCGAAGGCCGGGGCCGATGGGGACGGCGCGCAACAGCCAGCGGCCCCGGCCTCCGCCGGTGCGACGGATGCTGACAGCGAGGACGGCGCACGCACGCCCGAGCCGCTCAAATCGACCGCGCGCACGCCCGACCCGGAAGTCCCCGCCGGCACCGAAATGTTCAAGCAGACCGTGCGCGAGGCGCTGCGCGATGCGATGGCCGAGGAGATGCGTGCCGACCCGCGCGTGTTCGTGATGGGCGAGGAAGTCGCCGAATATCAGGGCGCGTACAAGGTGACCCAGGGCCTGCTCGACGAGTTCGGGCCGAAGCGGGTGATCGACACGCCGATCACCGAATATGGGTTTGCCGGTGTCGGCACCGGCGCGGCGATGGGCGGCCTGCGCCCGATCGTCGAGTTCATGACCTTCAACTTCGCGATGCAGGCGATCGACCACATCATCAATTCGGCGGCCAAGACCAATTACATGTCGGGCGGCCAGATGCGCTGCCCGATCGTGTTCCGCGGCCCAAATGGCGCGGCGAGCCGGGTGGCCGCGCAGCACAGCCAGAATTACGGGCCTTGGTATGCCAGCGTCCCCGGTCTGATCGTCATCGCGCCTTATGACGCCGCCGATGCCAAGGGGCTGATGAAGGCGGCGATCCGCACCGACGATCCGGTCGTGTTCCTGGAAAACGAGCTGCTCTACGGCCGAAGCTTCGAAGTGCCCAAGATCGACGATTATGTCCTGCCGATCGGCAAGGCGCGGATCATGCGCGCGGGCAAGGATGTCACGATCGTCAGCTACTCGATCGGCGTCGGCCTTGCGCTCGAAGCCGCGGAGAAGCTGGCGGGCGAGGGGATTGACGCCGAAGTCATCGACCTGCGCACACTGCGCCCGCTCGACACCCAGACGGTGCTTGGCAGCCTGAAGAAGACCAACCGCATGGTGGTGGTGGAGGAAGGCTGGCCGACCTGCTCGATCGCGTCCGAGCTTGCCGCGGTGGCGATGGAACAGGGGTTCGACGATCTCGACGCCCCGGTGCTGCGCGTGACGAACGAAGACGTGCCGCTACCCTATGCGGCCAATCTGGAAAAGCTGGCGCTGGTGAGCACCGACCGCGTTGTCGCGGCCGTGAAGAAGGTGACCTATCGCTGATCCGCATGCCGTGTTCGGAGAAGGCGGGGCGGCGGTGTCGCCCCGCCTCGCCGCAGTCATCCGGTCAAAGCGTCAGCAGGTCGACGGCGTGAGGCCGGAAACCGGATAGACCTGGGACAGGTCGCGGCGGTCGCGAACCATCATCGCCGCATATTCCATCATCAGCGAATCCGGCGCGAATTCCGTCTCGATCAGCGGCTGATATTCGTAAAAGATCTGCACGAACATCGTTGCGTTGTTGTCCGTCACGGTCGCCTGTCGGCCGATGGGTCCAATCCCGTCGAGGTTGGCGTCGCCCTCGTCACCGAAGGTCGAAGCATGCTCGACCTTGGCACCGGTGCAACGTTGCCAGCGGATGCGGTATTTGCCCGCATTGGCGGGATCGTTCTCCAGGCTGGACAGGATGATGCGGCCGTTATTGGCGATGTCGAGCGTTCCCGACTGCAGAGCCGCACCGATGAATAGATCGTTGATGTCGCCCTCGTTGATCTGCTTGGCCTGGAGCTGCGTGCCGCGACCGATCCGCGCGGCATTGTCGACGACCTGAAGAGCGAGCTGGCTCACCCGCATCCGGGTCGTGATGTAGTTGGTCAGCTCCGCGCCGCTCAGCGACAGCAGCAGCATGAAGGGCAGGGTATAGGCGAACTCGATCAGCGCCACGCCGCTCCGGTCGCGGCGCAGCGTCGACAGCCGACGGAACATGACAGCGCGGCTCATGTGCAATATCTCGTCTGCGGGGTGGCGAAGGCTTCCTGGTCACCATAGGGCTGGTTGCGCAGCACCGTCGTGGCGGTCACGGTCTTCGATTCCGATCCACCGACAAAGGCGTAGAACGGAAATACCGACGGATAGGTGACCCTGACGCTGTAGATCACGGCGTCCTTGGCGCCGCCCTGGCCGTCGCGGCCCAGATTGGCTTCCCACGTGCCGTTGCTATTCTCGTCGGTATAGGCCTCGCCATTGTTGCAGGCCCCATTCGGCTCCGACAACGTGTCTTCATAGGGTTCGCCGGTATTCCACTCACCGTCGCCGTTCGAGTCGGTGAATACCTCGCCATAGGTATAGCGCCCGTTGGCACCGCCCTCGGGCATGTCGGTGAAGGGCTCGTAGCGACGCTGTGCCTGCTCGTAGGTCGTGAAGAATTGACGCGAGATTTGCACGACCGCCCGGTTGTTGAGCTTGCCGATTTCGGTGCGGACCAACCCGTCGAGGACGGTTTGCTGCGCATCGAGCTGGCCGCCTTCCAGCGTTCCGTCGCGCGCGGTCTTCTGGACGATCCCCTGCGTCATCGACGTCATGTACAGCGTGTGCGCAATGTCCATGCCGCCGAGCAGCAGCACGGTCATCACCGGCGCGATCATTGCGAATTCGACCAGCGTTGTTCCCCGCTCGTCGCGGACCAGTGCTGTGCCGAGGCGATCGTACCATGTCATTGCGTCAGCCTCAGCTGCGAGATCTGGTTGGCGATGTCGTTGAACGTCTGCTGGAGCTGCGTCGAATTGCGCGCGCTGAAGAAGCGGCTCGGGCTGGCGCAGCTCGTCATCTGGCCCTCGATCGTCGGGTTCGACGTCCCGAACCAGATCACCCACAGCGTGATGTTCTTGTTCTTGATCGCCGAACAGATCGCCTGGGTGCGCGCGTTGACCTGCTGGGTCAGCGTGCCGGTAGTGCTGCAGCCTTCGGTCGGCTCGACGGCCGGATCGGTCTGGCGGCGATCGTACCAGGACAGACCATAGGCCTGGTAATTGGCCACCGAGGTGCACGCGTCGCCGTCGGTCATGAACACCAGGTGCCGTTCGATTTCACCACCTTCGGGCGTGAACCGGTTATCGTCGGCGAACAGGCCCGTCGGCGACATCAGTCGTCCGCCCCAGATCAGCCCGATGTCGTGATAGGTATTGCCGTTCGCCGTCAGCGAGTCGACATACGCCTCGAACGCTGATGCCGTCGCCCATTCGGTCAACCGTGTCGCAGCCGTGCTGCAGTTGAAATTGCCGGTGCTGAAATTGTTGAAGCTGCGGATTTCATTCAGCGACCGCGCGCTTGTGTTGTCGTAGTTTTCCTTGCGCTGATAAGTCACGGGAAGCGCCGGACGCCACCGAGTCGAGGGGCTGGTCAGCTCTGGAACACGATCGATATCGAGGTCGAGCGCGTTTGGATCGATCGGATAATAGCTCGTCGCGCGCACCGTGTCGCGTTCCTCGATACACCCTGCCCAGCTGATCGCGCTTGTGCTGAGCGGCAACGTGACAGAATCGTTCCACCCGGTGCCGTTTTTCAGCCCCGACACGTCGAACTCGACCGGCTTGTACATCCATGCGTTCAACGTGACCGACGACGGCGTGCCGACCGGAACCTCTGTCAGCGTGAACGTACGGTCATAGCTGCGTGTGCGCGTGCGGTATTTGCACCCGTTGTTGCCTGCTGCGTAGGAGACGAATTGATACTCGCGGTCGCGCCATTGCCGCTTTGATTTGAAGGTGCCGATCGGCAGGTTGGCTTCGGAATCCTCGAAGCCGGCGCCCCAGTTATTGTTCCGTGGCTCGTCCCGCTCCGCCGGTTGGAGAAATGCTTCGCACAATTCCCTGGTCGCGGTGGTGGTGCTCTGGTTGTTGGACCAGTTGCTCCAATTCCCCTTGGTCCCGTCGACATAGCCGCCAGGCATCCCGCCGACGGTTACTCGCTCACGCGACTGGTAGGTCCAACGGTCGACCAGCCACTCCGGCCGGAGCAGCTTTCCGACATTGGCGTTGGTCGCATAGGGAACGAAGCCGAACCGGATCTGTGTTTCCCCGCCGGTGCCGCCGCTCGGGTCGCCCGCGATGCAGGCCGCGGCAGTATTGAGCCGCGCCAGCGTTTCATAGAAGCACTTCACTGCGACCTTCAGCCCGGTCAGCTTGCTTTCGCTGTCGCCGGGGAGCGTCGAGTCCATCGATCCGGTCACGTCGAGCACGAACATCACATCTGTGTTCGGCAGGCGCATTTCGGCGTCGCAGCTGACCGACAGCGAGCGCTGCTCGCTGCCGAAGACGCGCATGAGCGTCATCGGCACCTGGGCGGTGGCGACGCCCGTTACCTTGCCTGCCGATTCAGTATAAGTCGCCGCGATGTTCGACGCGCCATAGGCGCTGGTGCCGATGTTCGACGAGAAGAAGCGCTGGGCGACCCCGTTCGGCATGTTGTTGCTCTGGGTCCACAGGCCGCCGCCCATCGCCTTGCGCCCCGCCAGCGCACCGGCGTCGCAGGCATGCTGAAGCCGCGTCTTGACGAGGTAGAGGCGGCTGAGGTCGAGCCCGCCACCGATCATGCCGGCCATCGGAAAGATCGCCGCCGCCATGATCGCCATGGTGTTGCCGCGCGTGTCGCGCGCCAGCCTGACGAGGAAGGGGCGCGACGCATCCGTGCTTGCAATAGCGCGCTTTTTCATTCCTGTGCCTAATCCAATTCCCGGTTCAACGACCTTCTGTGGCACGCCAATGGATAAGTACGGTTGAAGACGCGTGGTTAATCCCGAGGAAAGCTTTGCGGGGCGCGATCCGGAGCGCGCGATCGTGCTCGCCTATGCACCGACGGCGGCGCGGGCGGGCCTTGCCGCCTTGCTGGACCTCGATGACACGCTGGCCGCGGTCCTGCGCGGCAAGGGCGAACCGATGCTGGCGCAGATGCGGCTGACCTGGTGGCATGACGCCATCAGCAAGCTCGATTCCGCGCCGCCGCCCGCACAGCCGGTGCTGCAGGCGCTGGCCGCAGCCTGCGTCGCACGCGGCGTGCCGGGCGGCGACATGGCGCGGATGATCGAGGGGTGGGAGACGCTGCTCGATGCCCCCGTGCTCGATGGCGTCACGCTGTCCGCCTATGCCGAGAAGCGGGGCGCGGTCCTGTTCGACTGCGCGGCGCGGCTGGCGGGGGCGGAGGCGCGCGCGGCGACCGCGGCGGGCG